>DAOUPA010000010.1 GCA_030626405.1 Planctomicrobium sp. | reverse complement strand
TCAACCGCAAATTTTGGACGGTTCCCAAAGAAGACCTCCAGCGCCCGTTCGCGAACTTCTATCGGCTGCGTGAGGTCATAGAGGTCATACTCCGCCGCGCTCGAAATCACATTCCCTTTCAGCTTACCGGGAATTTCAAGAATCGCAGGCGTCATGAACCCCAACCGCGTATAGCCGACAGTGATGAGAATTCCCAAGACCGCCCCTGCGATGTACTTGAGAATCGATCCCTCTTCTGCCGAAGCTTTCGATTCAGGACTTGAGTGTTTCTCATCGGACATAGTGCCTCCTCCTTGAGACGGGCTTCAAAATAGAAAGACGAGAACAACAATAATCACAGTCGTGATCCATTGTCGTAGATCATTCAAATCAAAACGATACTAGAATGCAGGAGGGCATCTGTACCGGTGCAAAAATCGGCGATGGCAGGAGAGTCACCCACTTAAATTGAGCGGCGTGTTCGCAAATTCATCCCGTAACTATCGAAATAGAATTCAACTCATTACTTAGCATTCCCACTCAACTACTCATCTGAAGCGTCGTTCGTTGCAGCTGAAAATTGAATAGAATTTGAGGTTTCGATTGGTGCTTGCCCGAGGCCCATATCAATGACCAGGTGAATGTTATACTGCCCTGGCGGAGGGATGGTTTTAAAGCGAAAACGAAACTGATCCTTTTGACCGGGAAGTAGCCAACGTCCATATCCTGCTGGAAGATCTTCTGACGCTCCATCAACATTCGAAACTGTCAGCGTCGCTTTGAGTGGGAGGTGCTTTCCGCCTGCGTTGCTGACGGGAAGTACGAGAGCTGGAGTTTTTCCTGATGAATCCCAAACCATGTCGCCAAAGCTAAGTTTCGGTTGCGCGTCACTTCTGGAAATCATTCCGATCTTCACGAACTGCTGAGGATCTACGATCTCTCCGTTTCGCGTAGTTGTAATTTTCAATTGGCTGTATTCATTGTCGTCCAACTCCGAGGTCGCGGTGAGCATCAAGAGCACGTTTCGATTCGAGCCGGGACGAAGATGAATTTGACTTGGACGAATTCCGACAAAGCGGGACCTGTTCCCCTGTTCATCGACTGCTAAAAAATTGAGAGTAACCGATTCGTCCGAATTATTTGTCAGTGTTAATGGCGAGATTCTCTTACCGCCCCGCGCAAGAGAAAGTTCGATATGCCCCGGTTCGGCTGTGATTCCATCTGAGATCGCGACGCGATTTCGATTTTGCGCTGGAAAATCGAGGAGATCAACATTTGTTGTGAGCGTGGAGACACCTCCAACTCTTCGACCGTCAAAGGTCGTGAATTCCACTTCGAGGTCTCCATCGGCCAGCGGGTGAGGAATGAACTCTTCAAGCCTTAAGCGCGTCTTGGGAAGAATTCGAATTTCGTGTTTTTCCGGAGGACTCATGTGGAGACGAACTGGCATCGCGAGAAAGAAAGGAGGATTGGCTGCGCCGGAGTTCAATGTTCGAATCTGTGTACGAACCCGAAAGGACATCGGACTCTCTGTTGGATTGATGATCAATGCCTTAAGTTTGGCAAGTCCATCGACTTCCTCGATGTGAGTGGATTCAACGACCAACTCTCCGATTTTTTCAGCATGGACACCTTTCACTTTAATGTCGCATCGCAGCAGGTACTGAGTCACAAACCGAATCCCAAATCGGACGTCCCCATCTGCAGCTGGCTTTGTCACCACATCGGAAGGGAGCCCTAAATCTCTGACGAGGATGCCGAAAGAATGAAACGTTGACTGTGTGATCGGAACTCTGACACGGCCCTTGATGACATGATCTTCACCACTGCCCATGTCAATGATTTGGGTGCCTTCGATACGAATTGCCGAAGGAGCAGGAACACTTTCATCAGATGCAATCACGCCATTTTCTCGTTGAGTAATCGCGATCGGCTTGATGAGAAGTCGTGTTGGTCGACCAGAAGAAAACAGTGTGAATTCAAAAGGAATGCTTTGACCGCGACGAGCCTCCAGGCGGTGAACGATAGGTTCTGCACGAAATGCCGGACGGATTTGTTCCTGCTCCAACACCTTCCCGTCAACATTTTCTTTGGACGAGTCACCCGGTTTCGCAGGGAGAGTTCCTTGAGCTGAAACCTCAAGTACCAGCGAGAATAAAATGAGCAGAGAGAGAAGAACCAATGGTGGTCGAGAATCATTCATTGGAGAAGTCCAATACCTGAGGCGGACACGCAAGTGGTGCCTGAGTGTCTGTGTGACGAATCACCTTTGGGGAAATGAAGATTACAACTTCGGACTCCTGGTCCTGCCTCTCAATTCTTTCAAAGAGACCTCCGACTCCAGGCAGTGCACTCAACCCTGGAATTCGACTGATGCGGTCGACTGATTGCTTTGCGACCAAACCACCAATCACAATCGTTTTCCCGTCTTCCACCGTTACATTTGTCGTGACTCGTCGTCGGTTAATAATTGGAAACGGGTTCAGGTTTAGACGTCGATCGGTTGTTTGAGAGCGAATATCTTCACTGACTTCAGCTCTCTCAATCTGAACGTGAACATTATTTCCACGTATGGTCGGAACAATGACCAGATCGATCCCTGCTTCGACTTCTTGAATATCTTGCCGGTAGATCAGGTCTGATGTGATCGGCTGAGTGCTGAAGAATGTTTGACGAACAATTGAAATTTCTGCTCGTTGACCACTGATGGCCATGATGCGTGGCGACGCACGTATTGATAAATACCCCTCTTGCGCCAGAAGTTGGACAAACGCAGACGTAAAAGCAAAATTGCTGAACATGTTCTTGAGGCCGATTGGAGAGACGCCACCACTAAAGGTTAATCCGCGCAGTCCAAGATCCACAGCTGTCTCTCCATTCAATTCGACAGCGTGCGCCCAATCAAGACCAAAACGGAATCCGGTGTCTGGTGAGACGACACAGATAATCGCTTCAAGCATGACTTGAGGAACGGGTTCATCTGCTTCTTTGAGTTGTTGAATGATTGATTCTGCAAATGCAGTTGGTGCCTCAATCATCACTTGATTTCGATTTTCAACGACTCGCACAAAAGGCAAAAGGCGATCAGGTAGTGTTTTGACAAGCTCTTCGGAATCACCGTGGAGTGGCTCGAATCGATGTCGCTCCGCGAGCAAAGGAAACAGCGGAGAGTTCGGGTCGCTGACTCCGACCAAGAAACTACCATCGGACTGCTTCTTGTAGATAAACCCTAATGGGAGGAGCGTCTTCTGCAGCGCCTGTTCAAACGGCTCGTTGTCTAGAATGATGGAGATGACACCGCTGACCTGATCGTCCAGAATGACCGACACACCCACTTGTGCAGCCATTGCCTGAATGGCTTGTCTGACGTCGGTTTCTTCAAAGTATTCATTCACCAGTTTCATACCTGGGAGCGGTGCTGGTGCTGTGCCTTGGACCTGAGTCACTCGCTTGGACTTCGGGTTCGTCTGCTTCTTAGACTCTCTGTTCACCTTCGTAGAGATTTTCAGGAGTCCTGAGTTATCGGCTGTCGCTGCAACCTGTTGAATTGAAGCAGGGTGAGTTGCTTTGCGTGCGCCGCCAGTGGATCGAAGGCTAGTATTTAACGTGAGCGGCTGAACTGGCAGCGATGGGGTTTGCAATTTTGACTTTGTCTTCCCCAATCCTGGAGCAGGCGGAATTGGAGATGTCTTCTCAGGGAAATCAATTGGAGCCGGAGGGACAGGTGGGAGCCCTTCATCATCGAACTGAATCGTTTCGTGAAACGCAGAAGGACGATGATTGACAAACGGAGCGTCCTGTATTCCCAGATTCTGCTCAGGAAGTGATTGTGATACGGCTTCGTGGAAGAGTTCCTCAATCGGTCGACGCTGTACTTGAGGAGCAAGCAAGAACATCTTCCCTGGAGAGCAACCCGTCAATGCAAGAACAACGCACGCATAGACCAACATGGTCGCATACATATTTGCTTCTTTACGAATGTGTCGCTGAGATGACACGAGGGGCAACTTCCTTGTTGTCAATTTTCTGTAATAGTCGCAGTCACAATGGCCTCGTAATCTCCGACGACGAGGATATTTTCTGGGCTTTCAATAAAAGTCACTACTAACTCAACCTGTGCGTTCCCGCGCCGATTCGACATGGCAACAACGCCTGCAGTGCGTCTTCCCTTCGCGATGTTTGTTTGATCTGTCGGGTAGATTGACTTCCATTGGGCATTCTGGGTTGAATGTCGAATAGAGAGATCCATGCGAATGTCAGCTTCCGCCCCAGAGTCTTCTACGTGTCGAAAAGGTGAAGCTTCCCACTGAACTGAAGCCCCAAACGTACTTTGAGGTGCAATCACATTCCATTTTTGCGAAGGAAAAACTTGTGGATTTTCAGTTCCATCGTGAACAATTTCCTGCTTCCCACCAGTTGCAATGACAAACGGAGGTTGCCCAGACAGCTCTGTGCTGAACAGACCAAGAAGGATTAGGCAGGTCATAAATAAAGGAGTCACAGAACGAAATCGGAATCTCTCAATCAGTCGCAAGGTATTGGGAAATGTGAGCACAAAATTGACCTGTGTAGGAACTACTCACAATTGAGAGGGTATCGCTCTTGCTTCTTTTTATCGGCAACCCAAGTGTTGCAATTCACAACACTGATACAATTAGTAAGGTTTTCGTAGCGAAACCATCCATCCTATTTACCGTATCTCCTCAGGAATCTGCTCCAAAACTCGTGACAAGCAAAATCTGCCACAATTCATAGCAACGTGAAGGCAATTCTTGTTTCAAAATCGCAAAGATTCATAGATCACAACAGGACGTCACAGACCGGAATTTACTCAATCTGAGAGCGAGCTAGTGAGCCTTACGGAGATTCGGTCACTTCACTTGTAATCGTCGCAAGCGGTACTTCTGACGAGAAGAGTTGGGAGTCGTGTACACTCAAACCATTAAGAAAACCGACAGATGGTGAGACCGAAACTTTCAAGAGTCCAGAACCGCTTATTCCCGTTTGCCAGTGACGATTCTCTTGATCTAGCCAATCAACAGAAGATATCGAGGACACCAAGCCCCTATTGGGCTTCCCAAGCAAACTCGATTCAGTCACCGCATGTAGTGCGACTTTCAGTTGAGAGGGCGATGATTTTTCGGCTTGATCAAGAAATATGCTGACATTCAAACCACGACT
This sequence comes from Planctomicrobium sp., assembly GCA_030626405.1. Lineage (GTDB taxonomy): Bacteria > Planctomycetota > Planctomycetia > Planctomycetales > Planctomycetaceae > Thalassoglobus. The sequence goes on along the minus strand of DAOUPA010000010.1, from coordinate 28,456 downwards.
CGACTGAGAACGGACCGTCAATTGTTGAGGTTCGAATTGGTCCGATGGTTCGCTAGCCTCAAGGTTAGCGAAGATGATCGGCGCAGGACTCACAGTGGAAAGGCTGGCTGGTACGAGCATTCGGAATGTCTGCCTGACTGGAGTATCAGTCTTCGCGATCTGGGATTGTGCAAGCGCTCCAGACGTGCCCACAAAGGCAAAGAACAGGCAAACCAACATCAACGTGTAAAGTGTGCCATTGGTCGAGCGATTGATTCGCATGATGGTAAAGCCGCAACAAAATCCGCAGTCAGAGTTGACGCGTCAGTGCAGACTCGACCCATCGAAATCACTCAAAAGTGAGGTTCGATATTATCGGTACTATCCACACGACTGATACAAACAAGCATCATATCGTGGGGGGGAGACCATTTTGAAGTAAAATTTTCTATATTCTCTTAATCGTGATTTGAACAGAGACACGATGGCGTTGGTAGAGTGGATATTCCTGAATTGCTGATCGCCCATTTGCGCATGAAAAAACGCCCCTTAGCCAATCAGAGCTAAGGGGCGTTCAATTTCAAACACTGCACTGAGGCAGGTTACGTTCCTTACGGATTCTCTGTCACTTCGCCAGTTACGGTTGTTTCGTACAAACCAGCTTCATAGGTTCCGAACCCGCCACCAGCAAGTGAATTGACGAATGTCATGTCGAGATTAAAAATTGATCGACCAACACCGGTCGATTGAGCGGAGTAATTGTCGAACATCACTGCATTATCAATATCTGTTGCGAGCGTGGCAACGCCACTGTTCCATGTTGCAGGTCCCAATGTGGTTCCTGGAGAAATGAGCAGTGAAGCATCACGACGTTGATGGTCAAGGACACTTCCACCGATGGTAAATGGTCCATCGAGACGAAAAGTCACATTCACACCTTTTTGAGAGTTGCCTTTGACTTCCCACTGCTGGCTGATAAAAGTGTGGTCGGCATCACTTCCATCATGGAGTTCTTGAACAAGGACATCTGGACACGTGATCGTGATGTTCTGGGGAACGGTAATCTGAAATCTTTGAATCAGGGGAACGCCTGCCCCGTTCGTTTGAGACTGCGCGTAAACCGCACTTTCAGAGAGGCTGACAATCGACAGCACAGCGGCAACGAGAAGAAATTTGCGTGTCATTTTTTGGTTCCTGGTAAGAGAAATGCGACAACAATTTACGAAATAAGTCAGCGAGTAGATTGAAGAGGGGCGTTCCTCTATGAAACCATCGTCTCATCGAATCCATTCCGGAAATTGGACGACCTCTTCAATTTCGTCGGAAACCTAGCCCTTGGAATGAGAGGACAAGTTGGAAGAATTACAATTCGCTGCGTAATGAAACGGAATGACTGTGCCTTCACCATTACGATCGTCACGACCGGTACTACGGTTTCACTTCTTTAACTTTGGCAAGGAAATCACCTTGCCTGAAGAGCACCAGGGACGGCAAGGATTTCGACTGAGCAGGAAGGTTCTTTGTACGACGACTGGCACCGTCGGGGCGCATTTCGACCTCACACTCAGCAACTGCAAGAAAAGGTCAGTGCAGTCGGTGCCGGAAAATGGAACAGTTGCATAAAAGAACGGGCCAAGTGCTGATTCAGGTCCCTTCGAGCACCTGTTCGTGACAGTTGTGTCACACTCGCAACTATTATCCTTGCACCTTTAGCTGAATGTATCTTTCTCCATTCATTCCACACGACCAAGCTGTGAGTAGTTTCACGCTGAGTCGCAGGAAAATTCTCTTCGGATAGAGGAATCAGGCTCTGGAAACGTTTTGCCTAACCGCAAAAGCTTGCCTGATCGATACATCCATCAGACAGTGCGAGTTCTTACACAGCCTTCACGACACTGCACTTATGAATCTCCCGGAGAATTGCATTGGTGCTCAATTGTCGGTTGGTTCAAATGGCACTTCGACTTTGATCGTGATGTCGGATCGTCTGAGCCGAGTTTTGGTTGAAGGAGTCTTGAATATCGCGGGAGACCACTGCCGAGATGATCATCACCGCGATCAATCTCATTGGTGGGATGATCATCGGAATAACGCACGGCATGTCGATCATGGACTCGCTCACGCGGTACTCCGAGTTGACCGTCGGCGATGGGGTAATTTCCCAAATCCCGGCTCTGATCATCGCCGTCACCGCTGGAATTCTCGTTACAAAATCCAACACCGAAAAAACACTCAGCGAGGAACTTGAATCGCAACTGCTCCACAATAAAAGACCATTGTGGATTGGAGCCGAGATTATTTTTTTCCTGGCAATGATGCTTGGGATGCCGCGCATTCCATTCCTATCTCTCGGCATCGGTTTACTTGTCTTCCTTTCCAGAGGTTTCAAAGTGGAGAGTCCTGATTCATCACCTTCACCAGACGATCCTCAGAAAGATCAACCAGAACCGAGTGACGACCTGGGAGAGTTTTTGTTACGAGATCGTGCGACAATAGAAGTTGGTGCACGACTGGTCACGATGATGAATCCCAACCGGGGAAAAACGCTGGCCGAACAAATCACCGCTCTGCGCAAAGGGTTTTCCAAAGAACGAGGTCAAAGCGGTTGCCACCTTCAACGTTTCAGGAAAAGAAAACGGATGCCAATTCGGGCTCTCAACAAATCGTTTCAATTCGAACATCAACTGAAACAGCACCGGATTCTCCGCCTGAAACCGTTACGATAAAGTCAAACGCGCCAGACAATTGCCTGCCAATGCTTACGGAATGGAAAGGGCAGATCGATTCGAAATCACTCGCCCTGGAAAGTGAGATCGTTGATCTGCGGCAAACGCTTATGTTGAATCAAAAAATGATCTTCAAGATGGAGCAATCGTTAACGCAGGCGAATGCAAAATTTGAATTGATGACGACCGAACTCACATACTACCGCAAGGAAGTCGGGCGTTTGGAAGCGTTGATGGAACAACAGCATTCCGAAGACATCCTCTCAAAGCAACTCGGCAACCTCCTCATGCACACAACCGCACCTGTTTCAGAGGCAAAATAAAGGTTCTCGACAATCGGCATTGGCGATCATTTGACACGTCCACTACTATAGTTTCAGTCCTGACGCGTTGATTTTTCAAGAGTTCAGGATTGTTTCCATTTCAGTGGAATGAAACGAATCGCCACATTTCGAGGTCAATGATCGATGAGCCAACCGAACCGACGGACGTTTCTCAAAGCAGCAGGTGTTTCGATTGCGCTACCGATGCTGGAGTCGTTGTCGGCTATTGCCGCGACGAAGAAGCAGGTAAACGCCCCGCGCCGATTGGTTTGTGTCGGAAACGAATTCGGCATGTTCCCTGGGGCGTTCTGGCCCAAGACCCGTGGACGAGACTTTGAACTCACGCCATTGCTTGCTCCGCTGAAAGATCACCGCTCTGACCTGACGCTCTTTTCGCATCTCGACCATGGTTTGAAAGGTGGTCACTTTGCCGTTCATACGTTTTTGACAGGTGTGAAATCATCGGAAGCGAAGGGCGCGCCTGAAGGCGGGATCAGTATTGATCAAAGGGCTGCTGAATTTGTTGGTTCCCGGACACGTTTTCCGTCGCTCACCATCGGTTCTGAAAATGGTTTGCATGGCGGCTGCCAGATGAGTTGGACGCGGACCGGTACACGCATTCCGCCGATTGCTGGACCACGAGAACTATTCCGGGGATTGTTCGTCGAGAATAACGCCCAAGCGCGAAAGCGAGCCGTGGATCGCATTCAGTTGCGAGAGTCGATCTTGGACGCGGTCGTCGGGGATGCTCGGTCGCTGAAAAAACGTCTCAGTAAGACCGATAGTGAGAAGCTTGAAGAATACTTTGCTTCTGTTCGAGATGTGGAACTGAAGTTGGAACTCGACCGGCACTGGCAAAAGGTTCCCAAGCCGAAAACGGACTACGATGAACCGGAGAACCAGGGGCTCACGCGAGACCTGCCAGCGATTTATGACCTCATTGCACTGGCACTGCAAACAGATTCAACACGCGTCGCGACTCTGGAAATCGGAGGCAGCTTTGCCGCCAGAGATTTAGGAATTCGCAAAGGCTATCACTCGTTATCGCACCACGGTCACCTGCCTGAAAGCATCGAATTGCTCGTTCAAATTGAGCAATACCAAATGGAGCAGTTCTCACTGTTCATCGAAAAACTGAAATCAATCAAAGAACCCAGCAGCGATGGAAGCTTGCTCGACAGTACAATGGTGCTCTTGGGGTCCGGGATGGGGAATGCAAACTCCCACACCAACCACGACCTTCCGATCATTTTACTCGGCGGTGGATTTCAACATGGTGAGAACAAGCAGTATCCAAAAGAAAGTCGTCAGCGGGTTCCGCTGTGCAACTTGTATTTATCGATGCTGCAACGCTTCGGGGTCGAAACAGATCGCTTCAGCACCAGCACCGGCACGCTCAACGGACTGGAGTTGTCTTAGCGATGGCTGACTTTCCCAAGACGCGGCAACTGCGACTCAGTTTTTGTTGGACCGTTGGTCTTCTGCTTGTTGTAACGATCTCTGCGAGACCGGCATTGGCGCAAGACAAGCCGAAACAATCCGCTCCAGCTAAAGATTCAGCGTTTCAAACGACCGTTCAGCCATTTCTTGCAACATACTGTTCAGGCTGCCACGGGGCGAAGAAGCAAAAAGGCGAGAGGCGATTCGACCAGTTCAGTGGAAGAATCGATGGTGACAACACGCTCGTCGATTATCAGGACATTCTTGATCAGCTCAATCTAGGCGAGATGCCTCCGCAGAAATCGAAGGAGCCCAGCGCGGCGGACCGACGAAAAGTCGTCGATTGGTTAACTCTTTCTGTTTCGCAGTATCACCAGAATCGCAAACAGACTGATGCAAAGACTGTGCTGCGGCGGTTGAACTCTCGTGAATACCGGAACACTGTGCGGGACTTACTGCATTTAAATATGACGATGTTCGATCCAACGGTGAAATTTCCGCAAGATCAAACTTCCGAGCATCTCGACAATGTTGGAAACTCGCTTGTCACATCCGGTCATTTGCTGGACCGGTATTTGACTGCCGCAGAGCAGGTCATTGAGAAAGCAATGACGCCGCTGCAGAAACCAGAAGTGCAAACGTGGGTCTTCCGCGACGGGTTTCGGCAACAGCCGGAGATCGATCAAGTTTTCCGAAAAACCAACAAATATGAGTGGATGACGCTGTTCGACGTCGTTGGAGCAGACAAACACGAAGGCGCATACGGTCCGATTCACGCGTTTGCCGAAGGTGTTCCGTTCGATGGATATTACGAACTGCGCATCAAAGCGGAAGCCGTCAACCGGCAACATCCGTATGATCCTGAATTCCTGGGGACTGATCCAAGCGAGCCACTTCGATTAGGAATCGTCGGCGGAAATCGTCTCGCCGGGCGCTTACACTTGCCGCAACCGATGGAACCACTCCTGGCAGAAATCGAATTGGCGGACGAAGAAAAATGGTACACCGTTCGAGTCTGGTTAGATGCCGGATACACGCCGCGTTTTACATTTCGAAATGGCTTGATGGACGTTCGCAATCTCTGGTCACAGCTTTTGCGGAAGTACCCGGACCAATTCCCTAAGAGAAAAAACAAAGGCATCGTTGAAGCTCGATTTAACGCAATTGAATATGGAAAATTGCCGCAGATTCGCGTTCACGAAATCGAAATCAAAGGCCCGTTTTATGACGCATGGCCGACCGAAAGCCATCGTGCAATCTTCGGCGATCGTTGGAGGACCGCTGAGGAACCAGGAACTCTCTCGCCAGACCAAATGCGGGAACAATTGAGAACGTTCGCCTCGCGAGCCTACCGACGCCCCGTTCAAGATGAAGAAGTCGAACGCATTCTGCAATTGATTTCCGTTCGCGAGAAAGCCGGTCGTTCTCCCCTAGAAGCCTATGGAGACGGACTCAAGGCCATCCTTTGTTCTCCTGTTTTTCTCTTTCTCGAAGAGTCTGCGCCGGAAAAACTCACCTCGTTTTCCCTGGCGTCGCGACTTTCTTATTTCTTGTGGTCGAGTATGCCTGATCAGGAATTGCTCGATCTGGCAACTCGAAATGTGTTGCACAAACCGGAAGTCCTGACAGCACAAGTGGAACGCATGCTCAGCGATCCGAAGTCCGAAGCATTTCTCACCGGATTTCTAGATAGCTGGCTGACGCTACGTGACTTAGGTTCAACACCTCCTGATCGAACTCAGTTCCGCGCTTACTACCACTACGACCTTGGACCGGCGATGCGAGAAGAGACACGACTTTTCGCGAAGCATCTTCTCGACCAGAATGTCAGCGTTGCGAATTTTCTCGATTCGGAGTTCACGTTCGTGAATAAACCGCTTGCAAAACTGTACGACATTCCGTCACCAACTGGAAATGGATTCGAGCGAGTCAATCTGACGAACCGGACGCGCGGGGGGCTACTCGGACAAGCAAGTGTTTTAACGGTCACTGCGAATGGAATTGAGACATCTCCTGTCATTCGCGGCGTCTGGATATTGGAGAACATTCTCGGAACTCCGTCTTCACCCCCGCCTCCTGATGTTGAACCGCTCGATCCAGATATCCGAGGCGCGAAGACGATTCGCGATCAACTCAAAAAGCACCGAAACGTTGCGAGTTGTAATGACTGCCATCGGAAAATTGATCCGCTTGGCTTTGCGTTAGAAAAGTTCGATCCCATCGGGAGACATCGCGCGAGATACGGAAAGAAAACGAAAATTGATTCCGCCGGAGTTCTCCCCAACGGAAAATCATTTGAAGACATTGCTGGCCTGAAGGCCGTGCTCGTCGAGCAAAAAAGTCAATTCGTAACCGCACTTACAGCGAAACTTTTGGCATATGCAACTGGTCGACACACAGAGCCTGCCGACCGTCCGCAGATCGATCAGATTGTTAACGAACTGAATGATCGCGGCGATGGTTTCCGCGATCTCGTCAAACTTGTCGTTCTTAGCGAGACGTTCCGTTCAAAATAGTCGGATCAAGCAATCACTTCTTTTACAACCCGCCCATGGACATCTGTCAGGCGGTAATCGCGACCGGCATGTTTGAAGGTGAGACGCTCGTGGTCGAGTCCCATGAGATGCAGCATCGTCGCGTGAAGATCATGAACGTGCATTTTGTTATGGACTGCCTTGAAACCAAAATCGTCGGTTTCGCCGTAGGTCATGCCCCCTTTGACACCGCCACCTGCCATCCACATCGTGAAGCCATGGTGATTGTGGTCGCGACCGTTTCCGTTTTCTGAAGTCGGAGTGCGACCAAACTCGCCACCCCAGACAATGAGCGTATCCTCTAACAGTCCACGTTGTTTGAGGTCCGCCAGCAATGCAGCAATCGGCTGATCGATGTCCTTGCAAAGTTTCGGAACTTTTTCATCGTGACCTGAATGTGTATCCCAGGGTTGACCGTTCCCGTAATAAACCTGCACGAACCGGACTCCACGTTCGACCAAACGTCGAGCAAGCAGGCAGCCATTTGAAAAGTGACCTTCTCCGTAGTCTGTTCGGGTTTGCTTGCTTTCCCGATTTAAGTCAAAGGCATCGCTCGCTTGGAACTGCATTCGAAATGCGGTTTCCATCGATTGAATGCGTGCGTCGAATGCAGAGTCCCGCGCATTTCCCTGTTGCACTTGAGAATCAAGTTGTTGCAGCAGATCGAGTTGTCGTCGCTGCGTTTCTTTATCCCACTTCGTATTTCGCAGGTGAGGAATCATTTTCGACGGTTCGATTGATGAATGATTGATATAGGTTCCCTGATGCGCCGATGGGAGGAAGGAACTGTTCCACAGGATCGAAAACCGAACCGGTCGCCCAGGGCAAAGCACGACGTACCCCGGCAGGTTTTTGTTCTCGGTCCCCAACCCATAGAGAAACCAAGCCCCCATACTTGGGCGCGTTGGGAGGATCGTTCCGTTATTCATCTGCAGCAAGGCCGGTCCGTGGTTCGGATTATCGGCATGCATTGAGCGTAGGACACAAATATCGTCGATATGTTGGCTCAACTGCGGAAGTAATTCACTGACAGGAACGCCACTTTCCCCACATGGACTAAACTTAAACGGCGAAGGCAGCAGTCCACCTGTCGGGCGCTCGGTGACAAGGTCCGCACCATCTGGACGTTGACCAGCATACTTAAGCAGAGCCGGTTTCGGGTCGAACAGATCCCCTTGAAACGGTCCACCATTCATGAACAGGTGAATAACTCGTTTCGCTTTCGCCGGAAAGTGGCAACCCAAGTTGGCAGATGACGTTGCCGCTTCGCTAAGGCTCTGCTGAGACAGAAGCGACGCCGCACCGATCATGCCAGGGACGGTCCCTAACTGATGCAGCATGTTGCGACGTGTCAGTGGTGAAGAGAGTTGATTCATATCTATTTGATGGTGAAAGTAGGGCCGATTCTACCGGCCTGAAACGGATTCAGCGTTCAATGGCCGGTGGGACCGGCCCTGAAAAATATAGTCTCAATTGATAAACAAAAACTCATTGGAAGCCAACAAGACGTGAGTGTACTGCGCCCAGGTTTCTGGACTCGATTTGTCACTGATTCCTGTCAAAAACGCTAAGCCAATTTCGATTTCACGAGGCGTCGGCGGTCGCGAAAACAAGAGTTTGTAAGCCTGTTGAATTCGCTTTTCATCTTCATCAGGGAATTCGGTTGCAAGTCGTTTTGCGAGTGCTTCCGCACGGTTCAAAAGCAACGGACCGTTCAGGGCATACAGCCCTTGAAGAGCAGTCGTCGTGCTTAGGCGCTGAGCATTGTGCGCTGTCGGATCAGGGAAATCGTGCATGAGCAGCATTGTTGACATATCGCGGCGATGAATTGTTCCGTAGAGCGTTCGCCGGTGATTTGCATCGTCTGTCAATGCTAGAGATGGTCCACCGATTGTAGAGTCCAACTCTCCGGAGACAGCCAGCATCGCATCACGCCAAGCTTCAACGCCTAGCCGTTTTCGGTTCATCCTTGAGAGCCATAGGTTGTCTGGGTCACGCTGCAAATCGGGACCATCTTTTTTGCTGGATTGTCGATATGTTGCAGAAAGAACGATTTCGCGATGCAGTGTTTTGAGTGACCAACCATTTTCAATGAACCGGGCGGCGAGATCATCAAGAAGTTTCGGATGCGAAGGACGCTCACCAGAAATTCCGAAGTTGCTGGGCGTCTCAACGAGTCCACGTCCGAAGTACGAGAGCCAGATGCGATTCACCATCACACGCGCCGCAAGTGGGGCGGCGTCATTTGTAATCGACTGAGCCAATTCCAGCCGACCGCTTCCGTTGCGGAATGGCTGCGACGTTTCATTCGACAAGACCTGTAAAAACCGGCGAGGGACAACATCTCCGAGTCGATTAGGGTTACCACGAATAAAGAGGTTCAAATCCTGCGATCCAGCTTTGTAGACAAGGTTTGTTCCTTCTTGTGCGGTTTTGCCTTTTCGCTCGATGTAAAGCGCTTCTTCGATCAGACCCGCAGCCATTGGAGAATCGTAGAGCGGGGTCGATTCCTTCACTTCTTTAATTTTTGTATTCAGTTCAGCAATCTCTTCTTTCGGCAGCGGTTTCTTTTTCTTTAAGTTGGCAAGTTGATCCTGCAATTTCTTCACTTCTGCGCGCGCCTTGCGAACCGGTTCGAATTCCTCTTCATCGATCAACGGGCGTCCAGTGAGCCGACTGCTGGCGAAGACACCTGCCAAGGCGTAGTAGTCCTGCATCGTGACTGGATCGAATTTGTGATCATGACAGCGAGCGCACGCAACTGTCAGTCCGAGGAACGTGCGTGAAACGACGTCGACACGTTCTTCCCATTCATCGGCGACGATCACTTTGATGATTTCGGACGGAAGTTTGAGTTCTTTCCAATAGGTCGGACTGAGACCAATGAAGCCGAGGGCTGGGGAATCTTCCGGTCCCGTTTCCGGCATCAAGTCGGTTGCGAGTTGGCGATGGATGAATTCGTCGTACGGGACATCGTCGTTCATCGCCTGAACGACCCAATCTCGATAGAGGTGCGCCTGCCCTTTGGAATCCAACCAACTTGCCGTCCGGTCTGTGTATCGAGCAAGATCGAGCCAAACGCGCGCCCAACGCTCTCCAAATTGAGAACTCTGAAGCAGCTGGTCGACTTGTTTTTCGTAGGCATTCGGCGAGGCGTCATTAACAAATGCTTCGACTTCGTCGGGTGTTGGAGGGAGACCAGTGAGGTCGTATGCCAGTCGACGCAGAAGCGTTGCCCGGTCGGCTTCTGGTGCCGGAGAGAGTTGCTCCCGTTCCATTGCCGCCAACACGAAGTGGTCGAGCCGCTGCTGGGGCCACTTCGAATGCTCAACTGCAGGGTCAGCTTGTTTTTTCACAGGGACAAACGACCAAAACTTCTTTGCTGCTGCAAAATCAATCTCTTTGCTTTCACGAGCCACTGGATTTTCATCAGGTGGAAACGGTGCTCCGCGTTTCACCCAGGCAGTCAATTCCGCGATTTCAGTATCGGAGATTTTCCCCTTCGGAGGCATCTCTGTGTCGGCATCGTCGTCGTAACGGATTGCGGCAATCAGCAGACTCTCTTCCGGATTGCCAGGGATCACGACAGCTCCACTGTCTCCACCGACCTCAAAGAAATCGTGAGCGGTGTCCAGCTTCAATCCCCCATGGACCGTTTTCGCTTCACTGGAGTGGCACGAATAGCAATGTTTGACCAGCAGTGGTCGGACCTTCTTTTCAAAGTACTCAATGCTCTCAGCGGACGCAGCAGGACGCTCGACTTCCTCCTCAGCCCAGCCAAAGGCGCAGGAACTAAAAATTGAAAGAGTCATAAGGAATAATTTATTGAAATCAAAACGCATACTGTTGCCAATATAAAAGCCGAAAACTTGCTTACAGAGTATAGCATCTCGGCCCCAAAATCCTTGCTCGATTTCGAGACGGTATCGCGAGAAAGTATTTTCTGCGACATTCATCAATTCAAAGTGGCAGGCTGTGAGAGTTCCAAGCAAACCTGGCGAATCAGCCTGTTGTCGATGAAGAGCGCCGTGGATTTTTAGGAAACGCGGCTCTTGCCTCGATGCTGGGTGGATTGACGGTTGGGTATGGAGCCTTCGCCAGCTATGCGATTCGATTTCTCTACCCTGCAAATGTTGGCAAAAGTATCTGGCAATTTGTTTGCACGCTGGACCAATTGAAAGTCAATGAATCCATGGCATTTACAATGCCCTCTGGAGCAAAGGTGGTTGTGGCTCGGCAAGCCGAAGGTGATTCAGCGGAAGCATTCATCGCTCTTTCGAGTGTTTGTCCTCACCTGGGTTGCAAAGTCCATTGGGAAGCCGTCAACGACCGCTTTTTCTGTCCTTGCCACAATGGTGCTTTCGATGCACAAGGAGCCCCCACCGAAGGACCTCCAGCGAGTGCCAATCAATATCTCACACGCTTTCCACTCTCGGTTGAGGGCAATCTATTGCTGATTGAAGTGCCAGTGAATGCTGTCACCGTTCCCGATGCAGGAGGGACAGCATGAGTGCGATCGGTAAATGGCTGCAAGAACGAATCCCCATTAGTGGAGTTCAACTTCAGGAACTGACGAATGAACCAGTTCCGAATCACCTGAAACGCTGGTGGTTCGCGCTGGGCGGAACGCCCGCTTATCTGTTTGTCGTGCAAATTATCACCGGCATTCTGTTAGCGTTTTACTATCAACCGGCGGCATCCACTGCATTCGAGTCAGTCAGATACATCTCCGAAGAAGCAACCTTCGGCTGGTATCTTCGCAGCCTGCATAAATGGGCGGCGACCCTGATGATTGCGTCGGTGATCCTGCATCAGATGCGCGTCTACTTCACCTCTGCATACAGGCAACCACGAGAATTGAACTGGGTCATCGGCATGGCCTTGTTGATGTGTACGCTGCTGACCGGTTTCACCGGCTACAGTCTGGTGTTCGAGCAACTCAGTTACTGGGGAGCCACAGTTGCTGCCAACATTAGTGATGCAGTCCCGGTCATTGGTCGATTTTCGAAGCAGATGCTCCTGGCAGGTGATTCGTACAACGAACGAACGAACATTGTCTCGCTTTTACATTTTACATGCCGCCGTCTTGCCCACGACAATCATCATTCTGGTGGGGGTCCATATTGCGTTCATTCGCATGCACGGTGTGACGGAATTGAAGTTCGAAGATGAGCCGGAAGACAAGCCGCAGCATTTCAACTTCTTCCCTGATCACATTCTGACGGAATTGATGATCGGCCTCACATTGATGATCGTCCTCAGCGCACTGGCAACAATATTCCCAGCCTCAATGGGACCGAAAGCCAATCCCTTGGTCACTCCTGAAGTGATCAAACCAGAATGGTTTTTCTATGTCTCCTTCCGCTGGCTCAAGCTCTTCTCGTTGACCTTCGCGGTTCTTAGTACAGGATTTATTGTCGCAGCAATGTTCCTGTGGCCATGGATCGACAAGGTGTTGCGAAAGGTGACAGGCAATGAAGACATCAGCGTTTACATCGGCATTATTGCCACCTTCCTGCTGGTCGGACTGACTGTCTGGGAAGCCGCCGTCGCTCACTAAATAAATTCATTGACGACATCACGATTACGTTATTCCATCACTGAGACAACAAGCAGACTTCCATGAAAGTTCAAACCAAACAGTACATCGTTGGTTTTCTCGGGTTAGTATTTTTGGCGTCGCTCGTGTTCGTGCAGTTCATGGAAGTCGAGCGCAAGAAAGAAGAGTCTGGGAACGGCACGGCTCATGTCGCGATCCCGGCAAGTTCGAAATCTTGCGTGGAATGTCACCAGAAGTCTTCTCCTGGGATTATCGATCACTGGGAAGGGAGCACTCATGCCCTTAAGGGTGTCGGCTGTGTCGAGTGCCATCAGGCTGCACATGGTGAAGTCGATGCTTTCGATCACTACGGAGCGATCATCGCAACTGTTGTCACGCCGAAAGACTGCGGTCGCTGTCACCAAACAGAAACGGAAGAATTCCTTGCCAGCCACCACGCTGCGGCAGGGAACATTCTTGCCTCGCTGGATAACTTCCTTGCTGAAACGGTCGAAGGCGCACGTGTCCCCTTCAGCCCGCATTCAAAAACTCCAGGCATGGAAGTCAGCATGGTCAACGGCATGGCAAGCGTGAACGTCGGTTGTCGCCAGTGCCATGGAAGTAAAATTGCACTGAAAGGCAAAGATGGCAGCCTGATTACTGTTGAGGATCTCAAGCCAGATGAAAAGGGGCTCCCAACGAATCTGGAAGCTGTCGCTTTGATCATGAAAGATGACAATGGGCGTCCAGTCCTGGATGCCAGCAGTTGGCCGAATACGGGAATCGGACGATTGAATCTGGATGGCTCACGTGGTTCTTGTTCAGCTTGCCATTCGCGTCATGATTTTTCTCCACGCCGTGCTCGACAACCTGAAAACTGCGGCAAGTGCCACCTCGGTCCTGACCATCCGCAGAAAGAGATCTACGAAGAATCCAAACATGGCGTGGCATTCCGCGACCTTAAAGAACACATGAACCTGGATGCCAAAGACTGGGTACTGGGAGAGGATTACACACAGGCACCAACATGTGCGACGTGTCACATGTCCGGTCATTCCCGCAATGGTGGTAAGGTCACTCACGATCCTGGAAAAAGACTTTCCTGGACCAACCGACCACCGATCAGTCAGTTACTCGATACTGACAGTGACGGAAAACTAATCAAAGAGAAAGACCCGGTCAAACGGCAGGCACTCATCGAGAGTTCCTGGCAGGAAAAACGACAGGAAATGAAGAACGTCTGTCTGCATTGCCATACTCCAAACTATGTGAACTCCTTCTACACGCAGTACGACGATTTCGTCATCAACTACAACGAGAAGTTCGCGAAGCCGGGGACAATCATCATGGATGCACTTCGTGAACAGAAAATGTTGACCAAGACAAACTTCGACGAAGAAATTGAATGGACCTGGTTCTACCTCTGGCATCACGAAGGCCGACGTGCCCGACACGGTGCCTCGATGATGGCTCCGGACTACGCCCACTGGCACGGGATGTTTGAAGTCGCCGAACGGTTCTACATCCACCTCATCCCGCAAGCACGAGAACTTGCTCACAAAGCTGAAGAGGAAGGCAAGGTCGATGAAACCAAGGCTGTCTTGAAAGTCATCGACGACATTCTCGATCGACCAGAACATGAATGGTATGAAAAGGCCAAGAAACTTAACGCCGATGGCAAGCTTTCGGTATTGCCCAACTCTCCAAAGCTGGATGCAGTCGACGCCAAAGGTGAAGCATCTACCGAGAAGGCTGATTCCGAAAAAGAGAAAGATTAAGGTTCGAACTTCTCTCTGCTGCGTTGTGAGATGTGATGCGAACAGTTACCAAGCGCGCATCGCGGGGATGAAAGTACTTTTCAAGTGGTTCCCCGCTGATTGCTCACGTGAGTTTCGTGACGTTTTCACGTGGTACACATGAACTTTGGTTCTCACGTCAGTTTGTTTTTTCTCAATAATCCCGAAATGGGCCGCGTGGTTCGGCGGCTTCCATCTGTTTTGTCCATTCGGCGAATTCGCTTCGCATTTCCTTGAGCTTCTCAGGCATTTTTTCGGCGAGGTTGTTTTTCTCGCTGATATCTTCATGCACGTTGAAGAGGAATTCGCCGGACTCGTTGTTCACCCACTTCCAGTCACCGACGCGGGCGGCTTCTTTGCGCCTTCGTTTCCAGAACATTTTTTTACGGAGAGATGGCTTCTCCCCTTTCAGGACAGGCCACATATCGAAGCCATCGAGGATGATCTCCGGCTTTGGCGCGACGCCTGCCAGTTTCGTGAGAGTCGGCAGCAGTTCCATGCTTGTGAGGAATTCGGAATTGACGGTCCCTTTCGGAATCCCAGGTCCACGCACGGCGGCGCAGACTCGAATACCACCTTCGAAGACTCTCCCCTTCCCGGCACGCAAGGGAGCATTGCTTGCCCCGCCGCTGCCACCATTGTCTGAGAAGAAGATGACAATCGTGTTGTCGGCGATGCCGTATTCATCGAGCATGTCCAGCACGTTGCCGATGGTCTCGTCCATACAAGCGATTGAAGCGAGGTACTCCAACCGCCGCTTATCAGGTGTTGCGACCATCGCTGGTTTGCCGTACTTCGTTCCTTCTCGAAATGAGTCCTTAAGATGCGGGAACAGCTTTTTGAACTTCTCCGGCGCTTGAGCGGCAGAGCGAATTTTCGGGTCGAGGCTGGATGCGTTATGCGGAGCGTTAAACGGCAGATACAGGAAGAATGGCTTATCGCGATTCGCGTGGATGAACTTCTTCGCCTCACGTTCGAACAGATACGTGCAATAGGTTCCTTTGTCAGCTTCGGTCTGATGATTGCCATCGAACATACTGGGAACGCCGTAACGCTCGTGCGTGAAGTAATCGATACCGGTGTTCACGAGGCCATAGAAATCGTCGAATCCCCGTTGCTGCGGTAGGAACCGGCGGCTGACTCCGAGATCCCACTTCCCGTAGATCGCACATTGATACCCAGCCTGCTTGAGGTATTCCGGGAAGAGAACTTCGCGAAGATCCATCCCTCCGATTCGCTCCCAGCTAACTGCGTATTCCTCAGGCTTGTACTTGTGTCCGTAGTCCGGAGCCTCGTTGCGGATCATGTCGTAGATGCCGTTCCGCTGTGGATAGCGACCGGTCAGCAACGATCCACGTGACGGTGTACACGCAGGCCAGGCGACGTAGAAATTCGACAATCGGACCCCTTCCCTTGCAATCCGGTCGAGATTCGGAGAAATCACTTCATCGTTGAGTGCACCAAGGTCGTTGTAGCCTTGATCATCACTGACGATCAGCACGATATTGGGCTTCGTCGTATTCGGTGGAGCTGCCAGTGCAAGTTGTGCGGCAAAAAGAGAAGCAAACAACGCGAGGCATCGCATGAGGAAATCCTATTTCGTCGAGCTGTGAAGCTGCATCATGTGAAGTCCGACAAATAAATTCAAACATGCGAATAATTTGAGTATTGAGAGTATTTGATTTGCCGCACACTTTAAGTGTGCAACTAAGCTTGACGAAACGATTGTTCACTCCGAAACTTAAGCATGGGCTCCACACGACTCTTGTCCCTTGATCCCTAACCCCTTGCCCTTGCTATGAATCGCGGAAAAAACGTACTTGGTGAAGAACTTCAATCCTGTTCGACAGATCCGATGACCGGCTGGTTTCGGGATGGTTGCTGTGCCACCGGACAGGGTGACATGGGGATGCACGTGATCTGTTGCCGCGTGACGGAGGAGTTCCTCGAATACTCGAAAGCGACCGGCAACGATCTCTCAACGCCGATGCCGGAATTCAAGTTTCCTGGACTCCAGCCAGGTGACCAGTGGTGCGTCTGTGCCGCTCGTTGGAAGGATGCCTACGATGCAGGAAAGGCTTGCGGAGTTGTTTTAGCCGCCACACACATATCAATTTTGGAGTTTGCATCTCTGGAAGAACTTCAGGAACACGCTGTCGATCCGGTGGACTCGTAAATATCGCAATCCTGACCACGCAACGATTGACGCTGCGCTGCATGACGATGGACGACCTTGACTTCATCCATTCGATGTTGAGCGATCCGAAAACGATGCGTTTCTATCCGAGCACGTACGACCGAGATGGAGCGAAAGCCTGGGTCCAGAGAAATCTGGAGCGCTACGAGAGTTCAGGTCTCGGGCTTTGGTTGGTCAGTGACTTAAAGAATGGAACACCGTTCGGGCAAGTTGGCGTTGTTCAACAAACCGTGGAAGGAAGGGCCCTCCTGGAAGTGGGATACATGATCCATCGTGACTTCTGGCGAAAAGGAATTGCCTTTGAAGCGGCAATCGCGTGCCGCGACTATGCATTCGAAACTCAAAATGCCGATGCGGTCCATTCATTGATTCGACCAGTCAACATTCCTTCACAGGGAGTCGCGCGGAAGCTCGGTATGTCTCCATTGCCGGAGACGATCATGTTTGCCGATCTTGAACACCATCTCTTCCATCTTGAGCGGAATGAGTGGGAAGCACGCGATTGATCATTACCGTTCGCCCGACAAGAACTCTTCGACTCGCAACTGCCCTTCTTTGGAAACCTCGACTGTAATTGCTCCTGAGTTTTCTGTGCAGATGACTTTCGTATCTGGTCCGACTTCGCTTTGAAGACGAGCAACAACGTTGCGGTCACCGGAACTGACGAGGACGTGTCTGGCGGAAGACCAATCAACAACAGCTTGAGGGTTCGAGTACTTCGAACCGTGATGCGGTGCCATTGCGACATCGAAAACTTCCGCTGACTGACTCAGCAGCGCATCGAGTCCGTCTTTCTCCAGATCACCTGTGAGTAACAAACGTCGACCGGCATATTCAATCGTCAAGACGATGCTGTTAGCGTTGTCGTGCATTGAGTGAAACTCGGATTCAGGATGCAGAACTTTCATTCGGACTGCGTCGATGCCGTTTCGTTCACTCGACGCAATTTCATCTCCTGCCGAAACAATATGCAGCGGAATTTTGTATTCACTTGCTGCCTCGCAAAGGTCTTGAACACTGCGTTGCTGGAAATCGAGAAACGGCTGAGTGATGATCATGGTGCCGACGGGAAAACGTTCGAGGAGTCCAAACAAACCACTGAAGTGATCGTGATCGGCATGAGAAACGATCACGGCATCGATCTGGGTAATGCGTCGGGACCACAAGTATTGTTCGACAGTTCTTTCCGCGCGACGACCGTTTCCAAAAGTGCCGGAGTCGTACAGGATTGTTTCGCCGGTTGGCAATTCAATCACGGTTGCGAGACCGTGTCCGACCGAGAGTATTGTGTAGCGAAGTCCTTCACGCTGCGGAGGAATTGAACCGAGAGAAACGCCGACGACAACCCAGATCAACAGCGCGTACCAACTCCGTCTGGGAACCATTTCCGAACCATATAACTGCCAGACCATTGCAATGAGAAGATAGAAGCCGATCAACCACCAGACTGGGACCCCGGGGCTGAAGAAATGACCAAACGGCAATTCATGTGCCCAACTGACGACACTCAGGAGTACCTGCACCGTCCAGTCGAAACTGCCAGCAACAATTCCAACCAGCCCAGGGACCAATATCCCGAAAAGAATCAGCAGGTACCCCAGACATAGAATGACTGCGACCCACGGAATCAAGAGGATGTTGAGTGCAAATCCAATCGGAGCAACAAGATGAAAAGTCGAGATCGTCAGCGGCAAAGTCGCAAACCAAATCGCAGCGGTGACGACGTATCCTCGAAAAATAAAACTGCCGACAGGGCGAAGCCGTTCCAGGAATCGCCATCGCTCCGAAACCGGTATTCCTTCGAGATTGCCTTTGAATGGGTCAAAGCGAAGAGCTGACGAACTCCAAAGAATGGCACCGACTGCCAGGAAAGAAAGCTGCGCTCCAATGTCAAAGAGGTCGCTCGGTTTCCAAAGCAGAAGCACACCGGCGCAAAAGGCCAGAACATGGAAACCATCGATTCGCCGGCTTCCTAAGGTTCCCAGAACTATCACCACGATCAACATTGTCGCACGCAACACAGGCGGACGGTGATTCGTGATTGTTGCGTAAAGAACAATCACAAAGATAAGTGCAATCGCCGTCGTTCGGGGAGAACAATTTAACAGTCGACAGACGGCCGCCAGCAACCCTGCCAGAATTCCGACATGGAGACCTGAAATCGCCAACAAATGCATGGTCCCGCTTTCGGCGAAGCGATCCCGCATTTCGGCGTTGAGTTGAGAACGATCTCCCAGCAGAATTGAAAGAGCAATCGTCTTTGATTTTTTTGAGAGATGCTGCACGAAAACGGATCGAATCTCTGCTCGAACCGCCTCGCGAAAACGTGGAATCATCCATCGCCAGTGACCAGAGTCCTCTAAAAATGTGATCGCTTGGGGATGACTGACTCGCATAAGCGCGTCGACTCCCTGGCGATCAAGATAGTTTTGGAAATTGAATCCTCCAGGATTTTTCACTGGACCAGAGACGGCGATATCCCCTAGAAGTTCGATACGGTCTCCAACTTGAGTGTGTACTAAATGGCCATTGACGTTGACTCGCAAATGACCACTCACGGCGGTCCAGACTGGACCGTTCTCCAAATGTTCGCATCGCAGTGTGAAACGACTCGTGTCAACTTCCATCCAAGGTGGAATACGCGGACCTCGCTCCGACTCAACAATTTCAATACTTGATGAAATAACACCTACGATTCGTGCCGATTTTGATTCTGGTTCGGCGTAGCGACGTATGTTTCTTTCGCCTCGAACCTGACTAAAAAAATGATGCCGGGTTCCACCAATGGCAAGAATCAGCAGTAATACGCTTGCCGACGCAAATCGAAAAGAAAACTGGCGAACCGTCGTGACAAAACTGACCGCGACGCCAACCAAAAGAAACGCCAGCCAGGTCGACAATTCAATTTCAAGGAAATTATCAAACACGATGCCTGCCGCCAGCGCAGTCGCCGCCCAGACGAGAGGTCGTCGAGGAGGTGTAAGAGTCAGAGGACCCCGAAAATCGAATTGCGAGTTTTCAATCAATCGATTCGACCCATTTCATGCCGTGTTAGATTATTGATGACCATGTTTCTTAAGCATTTGAAGTAATTGATCACTAAAAATCGAAACAGACGGATGTTCTTAATGAGGTTGGAGCTCAAAGTATGGTTGAAAACGGAATACACACTTACTGGTCCGCACAGCGGACCCTACTCTTCTCTTTGTGTCCATCATGTTATTCGCGGTTACTTTTTCTTGGTCCTGAATCAACTCACTCTTCATCACCATTTCAATTCATGTTCAGCCGGAAGGCTCCGCGTCAATTCTTTGCGTCAGCAGATCATTGATTCGCGAAAGTGTTTCGCCAAGTGGTTCACGGATGACGAGATCAGCGAGATGATCGAGTGGCGTTTCAGTTCGATTGATGATCACAAGTCTGGCTCCATGCTTCTTGGCGAACTCTGGGATTCCGGCTGCCGGGTAAACGACTAATGAAGATCCTAGCGCGAAACACAGATCGGCATGTTGTGCCATTTTCATCGATTCTTCAACGATCAATTCGGGCATCGCCTGTCCGAATGAAACCGTGGCGTGCTTCATTAGTCCTCCGCATTCAGGGCAACGGGGGACGCGATCTTCGGCGAGAAAATTTTGTACCCAGGCGTCGGCAGGCCAACGGCGCTCGCATCCGAGGCAGCTGATTTCACGAGCCGTTCCGTGGAGTTCAAGAACGTTCCTGTTTCCTGCCTGTTGATGCAGACCATCGATGTTTTGCGTGATGATGCCATCGATTTTTCCGGACTCTTCCCATTGAGCCAACACTTGGTGTGCGCGATTTGGAGCGGCTGCCTCGAATTCAACGTGTGTCTGAGACTTTTGTCGCCAGTACTCGTAGCGATCCTCTTCTGAGTTCAAAAACTCATCGAAGTAGACAGTCCGATTCTTCGACCAGACACCTCCGGGTGATCGGAAATCTGGAATCCCGCTTTCGGTAGAAATCCCGGCACCAGTGAACGCCGCGGCACTCTGACTTTCGAAAAGCCAGCTTGCGACCTGCTGAAGACTCTGCTGCGATCCTGAATCTTTCTCCGACATGAACGGTTCCCTTATAGCCTGCGACAATCAGTCGTTACTAAAACACAATCTCCGATTCTGAGCGAAAAATCCCGCGAGGTTCCTCACTCAAACACAACCTCAGTTTCCTTGAGCACCTTTTTGAGAGTGTCAATCTCGTTCGGCGTGATCGACGTTCCTGTGAGCACCAGCTTCTTCAACTGCTTCATTGTTCTTAATGTTGTGAGTGCAGGATTTGAAAGACCCTGACAATGGGACAAATCGAGAACTTCAAGTGACTTTGTTCGTTTCAACGGAACGAGTGACTCATCACTTAATGGGTTCGATGAAAGATCGAGTTCTATTAATTTTTTGCATTTCGAAATCGGCAGCATCGCCTTCAAGTTCAGGCTGGTCGAACCTGCATCAAGAATCTCCAGGTGCTTCAGTTGATCAACAGCGAGTAATCCGTAGTAGCCGAACTGCGAATTCGAAGCGGTCAAGACTCTTAAGTTTTCAAAGCGTCCACTCTTTATCATCTCAGAGAAATTCCGCCCGAGCAGAATTTTGTTCCCATCAAGATGCAGGACTTCCAGGTTGGGCAGTGCAGCCAAGATTTCATAGAAGGAATCATTCAAACCTGTTTCACGCATACCCAGCGTTTTCAGTGATTGCAATTCTTTGATTTTCTCTCCCACGGCACTATCGAATTGAGTGCTATCGAGATGTAGTTCTTGCAGATGGTCGAGTTCAAGTGCTTGCAACCCCGTTCCTCGGACATGTGTCTTGGAAAGGTTCAGAGAGGTGATGTTCTTGAAATTTTTGAGGTTCTGAATTCCCTGATCGGAGACTTTGCTTTGCGAAAAATCGAGCATCTCAAAAGATGCCTGTGCCTCTTCGAGATTCGCAATCGACTCGAGGTGCTGGTCCACGATTTCACTTGGTTTCAATGCCTTGAAATCTTCGATGATTTGCTCAGGACTTTTCGGCTCTGGAACAACCTCTGGTTGAATCGGAGGGGCAACTGGCTCGACCGCGACGGACTCTTCTTCTTTTGCCGGTAGCGGAAGCTTGTCGCAGCCCACAACGAGGAAGGCTGGAATTGCAAACAACAACAAGGAACTTTTATAACCGACAGTAAAAGACATCGTAGACCACTCCAAAAATAAATCTGTAAAAAAAGAAATGAGAGAATAGATGAAGTCGCTATCATATGGCATCGGTTCAGAGATTTCACATCCTCAGCTTGCTGAGAGTCGCTGGGACATCGCCATGCCATCTGTTTTCGAATTCAAACACAAAATCTGCCAAGAAGAAATTGACGGACTTGGTCATGCCAACAATATCGCCTATTTGCAGTGGTTACAGGCGGCAGCGCTGGCTCATTCTGCAGAGCAAGGGTGGAAAACTTCTGATTACAAGCAACGGGGTTGGTCCTGGGTGGTGCGAAGTCATTTTATCGAGTATCGCCGACCCGTTTTTGCCGACGAACTGATCATCGTGAAGACCTGGGTGGCGGACATGAAGAAATTCTCCTCATTGAGGAAGTACGAAATTCTCCATGGTGAAACCGGGAAACTTATCGCGCGTGCTGAAACGAATTGGGCGTTCGTGACAACCGAATCGGGGCGGCTTGTTCCGATTCCGGAAGAAGTGAGTTCGGCGTTTGAGATTATTGATCCGCCCAAAGCATCAATCGCTTCACAACCATCGTCGCATAACACCCCCGAGGAAGAGAAAAACTGACAGTCAGCTTTGACAGGCCTTCCGAGAGTTCATCGTCAGAGAACTCGGCTTCAAGTCCATCGACTCCAATCATTGCAGCGCGAGAAGCCTTGGGAAAGTAACGGTCTCGCGGCGTTCGAACTTTCAATTCATCGAGTTTCCAACCCGCCTCAGCCAAAACGCCTTCCATCAATTTCAGAAGCGGACTCTCCGCCAATTTCAATCGAGCTGAAGGGAGTGGAATCAGCAGAGAGTGCAACTCTTCTCGTTGAGACTCCGTCAGGGATGTTGGAATGCAAACTGTCCCGGTCTTCAGCGAGTAGTCGATTAACTGATCCTGTGAACAGGTCTCCTGCAAATATTTTTTCAGGATTCGATTCCACAGATCGCTTTGCAACGCTGTCAAATACATTCCACGCATGTCTGCGTTAACGCGTGCCCAGGCTCCTTTGAAGTCGTCTTTTCTATCATCGAGAAATGTGACAATACTGCGGCGATGCGAACGACTCAGTTTCTCTTTGCAAAGCGCCCAGTCTCCCCAATTCTCTTTCAGAATTGCTTTTTGCTCGCATTCACTTTGGTCATCGCCAGGATACGGTTCCACAAATGCCAGCCACAATGCTTTCTCATATTCTCCACGAATCCAGTGTTCGGCAATGAACGGCTTCCCTGGAAAATATGAACCAAAACGTTGATCATCAAAGTAGTTCGCGATGCCAGCGTTGGTGATTTCAGGGATCGCCTGTTCAGCAGATTGCCGCTCAGCAGCGCTCAGTGAACGCAGGACAAGTGTAAAGTGATTTCCAACAATATCAGCAGAGTCCGTCGCACGACTCGACTGTCCCATGTATTCAAGGGAAATCTGATCACTCTCATAATTTCTCTGAGGGCCATTACGAATCGTGATGACTTGCGAGGAAACGGCATGCCGATCTTTCAAACCTGCGTGACTGAACGAATTGGCCGAAAATTTCCAGTGGATCGCAACATGCTTCAACGCATCAAGAGTGTTCCAACTCGTTTTGCGAAGACAATAGACTGCGAAGTCTCCAGTGCGTTCGATGGGGAGGCTGTTTTCTTCTTCAACGCAAAAGTCGGTTGGCAATCGTCGGAGTTTCATGTGAGCCTAAAAGTGAGCGTACCTGCGGTAAAGTGAAACAGTTTTCTTCGGAGATCATACTGAGTGAAAATAAATGTCACACTCTCTAACTAAGCAGTAGTAGAAATGAATTCGGAAATCTTTGAAGAAAAATGAAACCGGTTGACACATTTTCAGTTGGCGAAATTTGAAGACCGGTGTATAGTCGCCTCCCACATCACTCTTTTGTGGTGATCCTTTCATACACTCTCCTCCGGTTCACGGAGAGAACAGTGTCAATCAAAACAGTGCAGGAGCAAACAGTGCAAGAGCATCTGATCGAATTGTCAGTCGGCGAAACACTTCAAGTCGGTGAGTACACTGTGACAATAGTCTCAGTCGAAGGCGACGAACTTTGTTTTGAAATCATCGATGACGGGCAAAATGGAGTCGGTAAAATCATTGCCAAGGACGAGGAAGCCCTCGTCGTTCAGTAATCTTTATGTAATTGCTATCTCACCATATCTCTTTCACTCCAGCGTTCCATGCCGCTTTGTACGGAGTTGCGCATGCCGATACAAGTTTCTCGACAGCACCTACTTTGCGGTCAAAACATCCGTCGTCGAAGCTTCACTTTGGTGTTGGATGCTCGCGTCACTCGCTGGCACTGCTGGCCAAGCCAGCAGTGCCACACGGAGTATTAGCTGCCAGAAAGAACTACGCCTGGACTCTGTTCCATCTTTGGGCGGAGAAAAAGATCAACGATCCCAGGATTGCGTTTGGGACTCCGACAAGAACCAAGCTGGCAAGGTCCGCAGGTGTGGTCAGCATTGCAACGAGGAAGAAAAAAGGGACAGCTGTCAGCCATTTTTGCCCTCTCGCAATTCCTAGCGGGAGACAAACCGCAAACGCCGCGACGACAACACCGACTTCAATAATTCCAACAGACATCATTCACCTCTTCAAAGCTCAGGGTGTATGGTGTCCAGAACAAAACATTCGTGGAGAGAGACGAAGAATCTGTGAACACCACTTGAAAGATCGTCGCGAAAATCGCGACCAGATGTCCACTCGATTTGCTCACGAAGATGCGAGCGGGCTGAGCGAGTCACTTAAGAGTAACAGGGTCGATGAGGCAATCAAGGTTTTTTTGTGGTTAAACCCACCCGAGCCCCGTTAAGATATCTTCTAAGGTGATGTCGAATTCGGCACTCAACTCACATGCGTGAAAATTTCACCTTTACCAAGTTCGAGCAAGTCGCCGTTGTACCGTTGATAGCTTGCACCCCAACACTCCTCTGGAATCTTGAAACCCAGCTTCTGAAGGTGCCTGAAGTAGAGTTGAAGAAAGACTGGCTCGTAGGAACTCGCTTTTTTGAATGTCGGCAGAATTTCGGGAGTGGTCTCTGATCCAAAGAGCCCAATCGTCCCTCTCTTCATTCCGGCACCATTTCGGATTCCCGCTTCACCAAAGATCAAAATTGAGCCAGCAATCATTCCGATACCAGCGGCGTCTCCAGTTTTACCAGCGATGGCAATGAGTCCACGTCGCATCGTGTGACCAATTTCGTTGCCAGCGTTTCCGTCGATGAGAATCTCGCCACCGGTCATGCCTTTTCGACCACCGCGATAAACAGCTCCGACGAGGTGTCCTGCGTTGCCATTCACACGGATGCGTCCGCCTTTCATTTCTGCACCCACCCAGTCCGAGGCATCTCCGTTGAGAATAATCTCGCCGCCAGTCATTTCTGCCCCAAGATGCATTCCGGCGTTCCCTTCAACCCGAACAGTTCCCTCAGACAGGTGCGTGCCGATCAGTTTCACCTTGTGCAAGTTTCCTTCCCAAACGACAGTGTTGTCCTCTGACGCTGATCCGGAGACATCAAAGAATTCTCCACAAGGGAGTTCTTGATTTCCTCGGAAGATCAACGTCCTTGCAATTTCGTCCGGCGTTTGCGAACGCATTGTTTTCAATTGGAGTGAATCGACTTCAATCGGAATTGACGATTCAGTATGGAGGCGTATTGATAGAGGCATGTTGGAAACTCGGGGTCAAAACTGACAAACACGTAAAGTTGTTCTGAGATCATTCTGCAAAAACGTTTGTACTTTGCAGAACCTGACATCGCAACTGGACTTGAGGGGCAATTCCGTTGATAATCATATTGCGGCTTGGGTGCCGCAACTAGATGAGAATCGATTGTCGAGTCGCTCGGTCAAGGGATCAGGGATCTCGGGGCAAGGGAAGGCGAATCAGAAACACTTGAGGACTACGAGAAAAGAGTAGGACTCATCAAAGATGATATAAAAATGTCAAAACCTCAAAACTTTTGTGGACGAACACGCCGTGAGTTTCTCTGGCAGAGCGGTGCCGGATTCACTGGAACAGCGTTGGCCGGAATGCTGGGCGACGACTTCTTTGCCAGTCAAACGATGGCTGCCGATGGCGTCACGAAATACGAGAACCCACTCGCACCGAAAGAACCGCATCACGATCCGGCCGCGACGGCGTGCATCTTCCTGTTCATGTATGGCGGTCCCAGCCACATGGATACATTTGATTACAAGCCTGAAATGTACGGGCGGGACAATCAGACAGTCGAAGTCAAAACTTTCGGGCGCGGAGGACACAAAAATCAAGGGCGACTCATTGAGCCTCGCTGGAAATTCAAACAATATGGCGAGTGCGGGAAGTACGTGAGCGACTTGTTCCCCCACCTTGGAGAGCAGGTTGATGACATCGCCTTCCTGCATTCGATGACTGCTGACAGTCCGATTCATGGCTCGGCAATGTTGATGATGAATTCCGGAAAAGTCCTCAGTGGCAGCCCTTGCCTGGGGTCGTGGATGAACTACGGACTTGGAACCGAAAACAGTAACTTGCCGGGCTTCACAGTCATGCTCGATCCTCGCGGTGGACCGATTTCCGGGTCACAAAACTGGAGTTCCGGGTACATGCCTGCTTCATATCAGGCGACGGTCATGCGGTCGAAAGGTGATCCGATTCTCAATCTCAAACCACCACAAGGAATGACGGTCGCAGCGCAACGCAAAATGCTCGACACGTTGCGAGAGTACAACGATCAGCATCTGGCAAAACGGAACGATAACTCAAATCTGGCGGCCAGGATCGCCAGCTACGAACTTGCCTTCAACATGCAAGCACATGCACCGGAGGCGGTGGATATTTCTCAAGAGACTGAAGCAACGCAGGAGATGTATGGGCTCGATCACCCGACATCTTCGCACTTCGGTCGGCAATGCTTGCTCGCACGTCGATTAGTTGAACGGGGCGTTCGCTTCATTCAAATTTACTCAGGCGGGCACCACAACGACGCGAACTGGGATGCCCACTCCGACATGGAAAGAAATCACAATCTCCATGCCAAGGAAACCGACAAGCCGATTGCAGGGTTGCTTAAGGATCTCAAACAGCGTGGGATGCTCGACAAAACGCTCATCGTCTGGGGCGGAGAATTTGGACGACAACCGACGGCGGAGTACGCTAAAGGAACCGGACGCGACCACAACGCATACGGCTTTACCACCTGGATGGCTGGGGGAGGAATCAAAGGGGGCGTGAGCCATGGTAAGACTGATGAACTCGGTGCTGCCGCCGTTGAAGATCGCCTGCACGTCAAACACAAGCACGCGACGATTCTCAATCAAATGGGACTCGACCCCAACCGGCTCAGTTATTTCTTTAGTGGTCTCGACCAAAAACTCGTCGGCGTCGAACACGTTGAGCCGATCCGATCGATCATCTCGTAAAACATGTCTGACGCAACATCCACTACAAATGTCGCTTTGATACAGCGCGCGGTGACTGCCGATCTGGATAAGAATCTGGATGCAACACTCGCTGACATTGAAGATGCGGCAAGTCAGGGTGCGCAGATTATTTGCACTCAGGAACTGTTTCGTTCACATTATTTTTGTCAAAGTGAAGACCACTCGCACTTTGAGCTTTCAGAAACAATTCCAGGTCCAAGCACCGAAGCGTTTTCTTCAATGGCGAAGAAACATCAGGTTGTTATTGTCGCCTCACTCTTTGAAAAACGTGCCGCTGGACTGTTCCATAACACGGCGGTCGTCTTCGATGCTGACGGAACCATACTGGGACGATACCGGAAGATGCACATCCCGGACGATCCGTTATTCTATGAGAAGTTCTACTTCACGCTCGGCGATCTTGGTTTCAAAGTGTTTGACACGCGCTTCGGTAAAGTGGGCGTCTTGATTTGCTGGGATCAATGGTTTCCGGAAGCGGCGCGCCTCACGGCGCTGGCAGGTGCGGATATCATTTTTTATCCGACTGCAATTGGCTGGCATCCATCTGAGAAATCCGAACATGGAGTGATTCAGCATGACTCGTGGGAAACAATCCAGCGCAGTCATGCAATTGCCAATGGTGTGTATGTTGCGTCTGTGAACCGTGTCGGTCACGAAGGCGGCTCTGATAACGGCATCGAATTCTGGGGACAGAGTTTTATTTGCGATCCGAGCGGAACGATTCTGAACAAAGCAAGTGTGAATGAGAATGAGATTCTTATCGCAGACTGCGACTTCTCGAAGATTGAAGAACAACGCCTTCACTGGCCGTTTCTAAGAGATCGACGCATTGATGCGTACGGAGATATTTCGAAACGATTTCGAGATTGAAGCTCAGCCGCTCGCCATTCATGAATGCGAAGTGAGCGACTAAATGAGAAGAAACTCAATTCGCTCTTTAACTGAATAACGCTTTGAGCGGCTCGCCGCCATCGTTGATCGGGACCGGACGACCGAGAGCGTCGGGAAGCGCCAACTGTGGATCAATCCCCATTGCCCAGTAGATCGTTGCTGCCAGATCCTCTGGAGTAACCGGGTGTTCCAATACTTTCGATGCGGTTCGGTCCGACGTTCCGTACGTCGTTCCACCTTGAACACCAGCACCGGCAATCAGGGCTGGGAAGAGATTGCTCCAGTGGTTGCGTCCCCAGTTGGCGTTTGCTTTTGGAGTACGCCCCATTTCTCCGATGGCGACAACGAGTGTTTCATCAAGTAAACCCCGATTATCGAGATCGGCGAGCAACGTCGCGC
>DAOUPA010000342.1 GCA_030626405.1 Planctomicrobium sp. | reverse complement strand
GACGTTGTTTCGATTTCGGCAACCTGCGGTAACGGTGGCAGCGTTAAGATTTTGAGCAATGACTCCTGCTCAGCTTCAGTGGGCGTAAGTACCGTGGGAGTTTCCGCATTCTCGCGAGGCTCTTCTTCGACCGTTTTTTCCTCACGAGTCTCTTCTGTCTTGACCGGCCCTTTAAGTGTGACAGTCTCTTCAACAACTGTCTCATCGATGACTGTTGTTTTCCCTTTTTTGACTGGAAACCAGGCTCCCCTTTGACCGAGAGGAACGGTTGCTTCGAACTTCGGTGGTGCTGCGGACCATTTCGGCTCAGAAATGACAGGTACGGAGATCGGAACTGGAGGGGCTGTGTTTTTAGATTTCTCTGGAGTCGCAGGGGCGACAATCTTTGGAAATGTGGGCGCGATTAATTTGGGAGGCTCAATGGTTTCTTGATGAGGTGGGGCAACGATCAACTCCGGTTTGGCAAGAGGTGCTGAAGCTGGTGGAGTTTCGAGTTGTTTCGGAACTTGGGTGACTTTTTTCGGGGCTGTCGGGAAGGGGGCGGCGACAGGAGCCGGTCCCAAAGGACGTGATGCCGGAGGGAGTTCCACCTGATGACGTCGCAGCAGGCGCGACGGGGGCGGTGCGTCGCTTTGAGAATATCCAAGCGAAACCAGAAGCAGATAAGTGATGATCGTGAGCGCAATTGACCTGCGCATTGACACATCCTTGTGAAGGGGACCTGATCGAACTGGTCAGTTGAGTCTCCGAAGCGATTCAGGTCAATTGGAGCCAATCAATCGAACAAAGGCATTGCACACAAGCCGCAAGAATTGCCGGTGGTCACTCATGCTCTGTTTGGTGTGTCAGGAGATCCGGTATCACGATCAAGTCGAAGATGGACTGGATGAGTGTTGTTACCTGCATTTGGTCGTACTGCGTTTCAAAAAGCAAGTTTGTTAGTTTGATCGGTGGATGTGCAAGTAGTTGATTTAAAACGAGTTATGGATTCCAGGTGGCTTTCAAGGGTTTTCCAGTTTGACCGCCTGTCATTGTTTCCATTTGAAGTGACTGGAAATGGATGAAAATTGGCTATGAAATTGTCGCGTTTCCAACGGTCACCTGCCGGGAGACGTACGACACTTGGACCATAACGTTGAATTCTATTGTGAGAGAGAAGAGTGATATGAAAACAATGACCGTCACAGCTTGTCAGACAAGTCAATTTCGCGTCACTCTTACAACTGTTTTTTTCTCGACATTGATGTTCTCGGTCGGGTCTTGCGATACCTCGAAAGCGGAGGAAATCATCGTTGGACCGCAAATTAAAATTCGAGTGCAAGTTCGGAACCCAGAAGGCGAACCGGTTGTGGGCGCGGTGGTCAGACCGAGCGGTTTGAGGACTCGCGCACAACCAACCAATCATTCCGGTTGGGCCGAAAGTCGTCACGGGAAGCTTCCACTGGTAAAGACCGATGAAGATGGCATCGCTGAGGTACTCTGTCCGAAGTTCGTGGTGGAAAAAGTTGAAACAGGGAAAATTACCTGGCTGGTTGATCATGAGGATTACATCGTCTTTCGCGAAGATCGTTCGGTCGATGATGCTCCAGCTGAGATCGTTTTGCAATCTGGACGCCGTATTGTGATCGGAGCTGTTCATGCGAAAACCGGAGTGGCAATCACCGAAAACCTGCACGCATCGCTGGGCGACGGTGGTTTCGCTTTCAAAGAATGGAATCTCACAAGTTCGGGGATGTTGATGTCGCGCGCCGTGGATATGAATCGTCGAATGATGCGAGTTTTCCATGTTCCCTCTGACGGCCCGGTGCTGTTCAGTGCTCCAATTGATCTGGAGAAACATGGTGACAAATCTGGCGTTTTGATTCGCAACGTGAAGCTACAGTCGGGGACTCGCATTGAAGGGATGATCGACAAATCCGTACCGCGACCGGTGATGAACGGCACCGTGGTTGTCACTGTTGTGGAAGGAGTTGAACTGGAAATTTGGGAGGCACGAGACTCGTGGGGAGACTGGACAAAAATCAACGCCGATGGCAGTTTTGTTTTTGATTCGTTGCCGCGTGGCAGTGTGGTTCAAATGATTGCGGTCTGCGACGGTTTTGTGTCGGCCCTACCCACAGAAGACGAAATCAAGAACGTCGGATTTGATTCAAAGACACTGCAGAATCGGTCGAGTCTAGTGATTCCCCAAGTTGCCAGATTGAAGGGCGACCGCATTTCACCGACCATTAGAATGGAACAGACAGCCATATGCCGAGTGAGGGTTCTAGATCCCGAAGGTCAACCACTCGAAGGTGCTTCGGTGATGATGTTTCCGAATCAATATTGGTTGGGCAGAGGGAGCCAGATTGTGGGGAGCGGCAGCAGCATTCGACCTTTTCTTTTGCTGAAGAAAGAAATGGGAGAACAGATATGGGACTGGGCCAATTGGAAGAAGTTACAGGAACTGGGAGTCTCTTCATCAGCCGGCGACCGATACATGGTCAAAACGAATACTGAAGGCATTGCTGAAGTGAAAACCGTACCAGGCGGCTCGGAAGACAAACCCAGATCGGAATCGGTCTATGTGCAGCATGACCGTTTCGATCAACCCGCCGATGGGTTCGGAGGTTTGAGACGTCGAATCTCTGTGAAACTCATCCGGGGCAAAACCACAGAGATCACAATCAAAATGGAAAAGAAAGGAACAAACGTCTTGGGGGAATGAAAGCGACGATTGAATTGAAAGGCGAACAACACTCGCACGCACGCAACATCTTTAAGAATCACGATTCAGTTGCGGCGATTTTCATTTTCTTCTGGTAGGAAACGTTTCAGTTCTGCTCGCAGGAAGTTTTCGATGTCGCGGGCCAGGTCCAGTTCATAGACACGTTTTGCCAGCTCTTTGCATTCTTCAATTGAAACCTTACGAATCAACTGTTTGATTGGAGCGACTGCCTGCGGAGTCACGCTGAATTGTCGTAACCCCATGCCGAGCAATAACGGTAAAAACTTTGGGTCCGAAGACATTTGCCCACAGACGGAGACTGGAATGTCCGCAGCTTGAGCCGCCCGCAAAACGCGGCGTACCAGAAACAGGACTGATGGATCGGAAGCGTTGTAATATTTCGAAACCGCTGGGTCGGAACGATCGGCAGCGAGTGTGTACTGAATGAGGTCGTTCGTCCCGATTGAGAAAAAATCGACTTCTCGAGCGAATTCCTCTGCCATCAAAGCAGCAGAGGGAACTTCGACCATCATGCCGACTGGGATATCAGGGTTGAATTCGATGTTCTGGTCTTCAAGGTCTTCGCAAACGTCGCGCAGGACCATTTTTGCCTGCCGGAATTCACTGAGTGAAGAGATCAGGGGAAACATCACACGGATTCTGCCATGGACAGCGGCTCGAAGAATCGCACGCAACTGAGTTTTAAATAAATCGGTGTATTCCAGACTGACACGAATACTCCGCAGACCGAGTTCTGGATTCGATTTGTCTCCGTACACGTGCATCATTGCGTCGGGGATTTTGTCTGCGCCAACATCGAGCGTTCGAATTGTCACCGGCTCGTCGGGGAACCTTTTGAGAACTTCGAGATAGGCCTCGTAGTGATCTTCTTCCGTTCGCTCTTTCAGTGCTCCAAGGTAGAGGAACTCAGTTCGGTAGAGCCCAATGCCATCGGCTCCCCGTTTTTTGCATGACTTTGCTTCTTCAGGAAATTCGATATTTCCGCAAACCTCAATATCGACGTTGTCGAGAGTTTGTGCTCGACCGAGGCCGTATTTCTGTCGAGCCTGATGTTCTGAACGGAACCGTTGCTGTACAAGCTGGTATTTCTGTTGCGTCTCCTCATCGGGGGCAATAATCAGACGGCCTTCGTTGCCATCGATAATGATCATCTCTCCGCCGGAGATGTCTGTCAGGAAATCACCAACACCAACAATTGCCGGAATTTCAAGTGCTCCAGCCAGGATTGCGGTATGGCTGGTGCTTCCGCCCACTTCTGTGACGAACCCTTGTACGAACTTTGGATTGAGCCCTGCTGTCTCACTCGGGGTGAGATTGTGAGCGAGGACAATCACAGGAGCTTTCAGGTGTGAAAGCTCTTCACGCTGTTCGCCCAGTAAATGACGAAGCAAACTGCGTTCGAGGTCGAAGATATCGACAGCTCGTTCTGCAAGATATTTGTCGCCCAGGTTTTGAAGTTCCTTAGCGTATTTCCTTAAGACTTGTGAGGCGGCATGTTCCGGTGTTTGATGCTGGTTTTGAATCAGCGATTCAATTTTTTCCAGAAGTTTCGGGTCACGTACGAACTGCTGGTGCGCTGCAAAAATTGCCGCGTATTCTTTGCCGAGATGCTTAGAGGCAAGTGCTTCGTTTGCTGAAATTTCGCTCGCAACGTTTTCCAGTGCGCATCGCAAACGAATGATTTCCGATTCCACCGCATCGACACTGACTGTGTCGTCAGGGATTCGAAAATCTTCGACACCAAGCATGAAAGCGGGACCGATAGCCACACCTGGAGAGACAGCGATTCCGCTTCTGATTTGCATCGGACCCCACTCAGTGGAAAGCAACTTTGAACACATACGAACCCTCAGCCTTGCATGGTAACAAAACGTGATCGAAAATGTGCCCTACTCGAAGGAAACAACGTTCACGAAATGTCATCCGATCAGGGGGTCTCTGGTAGATTCGGCATTTCTGAGAGAGTGGGACGAATATCCCAGTGAGGGCGTCCTCGAGTCGATTCGATGGACGACTTCATTCAATCTTGCGGCACTGAAGGATGCGATAAAAAATCTTCAATCTGGTCCAGAATCAATTCAGATCCTTCACCCTCGGCTTCGAGAGAGAGTTCTGAATTGGGTAGGGCGGCGAGAAGCATGAGATCAAACATCGAAGAAGCGTCAGCACTTTTATTGCCATAGTGAATTTGAACGCGCCCCTCGAATCCATCCATGATCGCAACCACGCCTGAGCAGGCGCGGATGTGAAGACCCTGGACGATTTTTAATCGCACAGTGCGTTGGATGGGTTGGGAATCAGACATGCAGAAACCAATGCGACTGACGTTCAGGACGGTCAGTTGAGTGTCAACTGATTTGTGGGATGATATGCCTGAACCACGTGTCTGTCGAGAATTCGACTGTGACGTAGAACGGAGTGCTACGTCAATTTTATATTTCGAAGTGATGAAGATTCTGTGATTGCGAAAGCAGACCGAAGGAGTCGCTATTCAATCCTGAAACTCATTTTTGAAATGGGACTAGACGAGATTGTCGTCAGCTTCCTGGAGAAGGTCCATGACTTGTTCTCTCGTCGTTGCCTGCCGTAAAAAACTACAAAAGTCGTCTTTTTTCAGGTAGCGTGTAATCGTTTCGAGTCCACGAAGGTGATCACCGGGGCGGTCTGGTGGAGAAACGAGCAAGAAGAGAATGAATACGTCTTCTCCATCGAGGCTGTCGAAATCTAGCCCAGCATGGCAAAGAGCGACAGTCGCAATGATCGACTCGACAGATGGGTGTTTAGTATGCGGGACGGCAACTCCTCGACCAATCCCCGTCGACCCAAGTTCTTCGCGTTTTAGAATCGCAGCGACAATTGCTTCTTCGTCTGCTTCGCGGATTTTGCCTGCTTGTTTGAGGCTGGCCACCATCAGGCGAATCGCGGATTCCTTTGAATCGGCAACTAACTCTGGAAGAATCGCTTCTGGAACGACGAACTCAGTGATTTTCATCTGTCGTATCCCTTCAATAAGGTAGACGATTGAGTCAGTAATCAACAATATTGTCGATCAATGAACAATGGGGAGGGGAATTTAATTCGTAACGAGATCGATCCCGATACTGAAAAAGCGGCCACGAGCGCTGGAGCGATTACTCATCTACCTCAGCATCATCTGCCGAATCTTCGCCCAAGCCTTCCTGGCTCGTCATCTCAGCTAATGGCTTGTCACGGCGATGGTCGGTCAACTTTTCTTTATACTTACGAATCTGCTGCTCCATTTTCGACATAACTTGATCGAAGCATGGACCAACTTCATCTTTGCTCGTCTCGTTATGTGTCACGAAATCGTGCTTGTGCTCTGCATCCACGAGCATTTCCACACGGACTCGGTCACCCTCGTAGTCAAGGGTGACTTGGATGGACGTCACACGTTCGAAGTAATGGAGCAATTTTTCGGATTTACGGGAGATATAATTGCGAAAATCCTCGCTGATTTCGCCGTGGCGACACGTAATGGCGACCTGCACTGGGAAGTTCTCCTGTGAAACACAAAACGAGGTCACTCAAAAGGCGACCTGGATTCTCATTTGCTTTAGACTCTTTGAGCTTCCGATTCTAATTGACCACCCACTCCCGTCAATTCACCTAAGCCGATTCCCTGTCGAAAGCTTACGAACTTGTCACTGTTAACGCATCGTGACGGCTTTTTGGCCTGAAATCGATCAATGTTTGATGATTTGAACCCACAATCTCTGGCAATCGTTCGAATTTAACGATCCCCGTTCTGCCGTCACAGCAAGATAAGCCAGTGACGAAACTCTGGATTTCACCGAATGTGAAGAGAGAACCGCACGAACAACGCTCCCGAATCAAAACTGGGGAGTGTATTACTTGTCGTCTTTGTCATCATCGGCGTGTTTGTGGTCATCATCATCGTGGTCGTGATGGTCATCGCCGTGGTCATGATCATGGTCGTGATCATGCTCGATTTCGGCTGTGAGGGACTTGTCTCCAACTTTCAGGACCACGCTGCCTTCAATGTCTTCGATATCTTTTACACTCTCAGGTACGGCACCTGCTTCGGTGACAAAGCGTGAGGACGTGCCTTCTGCTTCACCATCGAGTGGGCTGGCTGTGAGCGAGATTTCGACCGTTTCTTCCCCAGACTTGAGATTTAAGACGGCGCCGGCCACCTCAAGGGGGACTGCTGTTTTTGCGTCGTCTCCAAGGACATACACCGAGACAATCCCATCCTTGTGAGTGATTTCTCCGTGGTAGTCACCGAATTCAAGAATATGACCGCCGTTAGGACCAACATCGTGGTGGTGTTCATCGACAGGATCAGTATTGGTGACATCGTCAGCGTCTCCCAACTCACGAAGTCCCTCGTCTCCAGATGGGCATCCCGCCATGATGAGAGTCAGGCAGAGTACCGTTAATAATTGAAACTTACTGGAAATTACCATCGTCAAATTCCTGTCAATCTGTTTTTGAATATCCGTATCGTCAACGCAAACACATCACTTAGCCTCGATGCGAACTTACTGCATGCCCTCTTCCCGGTTGGACCACCAGGGGAGGCTGATTCCTCCGTCCATCAAAGCAGTACTACCAGTCATATAGTCGCAATCGCTGCTCATCATAAACGCAACCAAACGGCCAATTTCTTCTGGCTGTCCCATTCGCCCCCAGGGAATACTCCTTGCGCCAGCCTCAAGTTCTTCTTCGGAAAAGAATTTTCGTTCGCCAGGAGTGTCAATCCAGCCTGGATGAACGATATTGACTCTGATTCGATGTTTTGCAAGTTCAATTGCAGCGGTGCGCGCCATGTGGTCAATCGCCGCCT
>DAOUPA010000687.1 GCA_030626405.1 Planctomicrobium sp. | reverse complement strand
GTTCTCCAAGAACTCGCGACGATTGCAATTCAGCTCTGTCTTCTTTGATTTCATGTCGAATATCAAATTTCTATGAATACCATTTTCCCCCCGGATTGTACCAATTCTAGACGAAGTTCACCAGAAAAATCGCGTGATCACTGCTGTTACTCAATTTCATCGATCTCTCAGACGATGTGGTCAGTCCGTTTGTGCCGACGATAATGATTCATTCGAAACGTTGTGAGACGAAGTCAGGAAATGATCCGCGCGAAGTGGTCTCCTTTGAAATAGGCTTTCCAAAAGATAAGTTTAATCGGATGGCGAAATCGAGATGCGCGAAACTTCCTCTCGCACGGTATTTGTAGCAGTGAGTGCCTGGCTCAGCGTGTGCCTGTTGCTGATTGGCTGGATGCCAGAACTCAACGAAACATTCCGTTCGATTTGGCTATTTAGCGGGTTAGTGGGACTTATTTCCTCTGTGGGACTCTCTGAATTGATCAAAACCGATATCCGTTCGCAGGAGAAGCTATTATCGGAATACCGACACGCTGCGATGACGGATGGGTTGACCGGCCTGGCGAATCGACAGGCGTTTGATAAGGCACTTCGTGGCGCACTTCCCAAATTCACGCCACATCGAAATCCGCTGAGCCTGATTATGATCGATATCGACAATTTCAAAGTGTTTAATGATCGCTGGGGACATCAGGCCGGTGACGCAGCACTCAAGGTCGTCTCGAATGCGGCGATGACATTCTTCAGTGACCGTGGCTGTGTCGCACGCTATGGGGGAGAAGAGTTTGCAATTGCCGTTCCGAGCATGTCTTTGGTCGAAACCCTCAAATTGGCCGAGGAATTTCGTCAACAAGTGAGCGAAACAGACTGTTTCTATCTTACGGAACGCCTGAAAGTCACGATCAGTGTGGGCGTTGCCGAGGCGATTTCTGAGGAAGACCCCGATTCATTGATTCGCCGAGCTGACCAGGCACTCTATGCAGCAAAACGGAATGGACGAAATTGCACTCGGGCCAGTGATACTCGTCCTGTCAAAGAAAGTTCTCCGGAACTGTCTCTTTCTGAATTGATTCCCGCGATGCCTTACTCTCCGGCAAGGTAATTGAGAGTATAGTAGGCGTGTGAGTGAAGCAGTGGGTGCCCTTCATTCGACAGTACCCCAAAAGCATTCAGCTCGTGTACATGGCCTCTTTGAAGACCGTTGATCTTTAGTATCACGGACGTTCCATCCTTCGCGACGATGGCGGATTCTATTGTTGGTTTCGTGTGATCGACTTCGGGACTCCCGTAACTCGCTTGAAAAATATACGTATAAGTTCCGATCTCATACTGCTTCACATCGCCGGCCGTTTTAGGATCGACAGGATGAGTGAATGTTAATTCGAACCCTTCTGGTTTTGCTCGCATTTCATGAATTTCGAATGGCACTTCGCCGGTCCAATCGACTCGTTCTACGGCAAAAGGGAGGGTTCCCCGTGATCCCCAGCCTCGGTTTGTTCCACCTACGAATAGAGAACCGCGCTCCGCCATTTCGACTCCCAGTGTGCCTGAACCGAACCCTTCTCGAAAAGGAAAGCAGGCTCCTTGGTAGTGACCGTTGACTTTCTCCAGAAAGACTCTCATGACAGTACTGAAAGTCTGATCTCCGACGAAAAGTTGATTTTGAAAGGGGCCGAATTTTCCCTCTGTCAGATCGCAAGTGATTCCACTCGCTGACTGCCCCATCTTCTTGTATGGAAAGAGAACGGCGGGTGGTTCGTATTCAGGGATTTTGTTCGCTTCAACAACTGTGCGACTGCCTGATTCCGGCAATCGCGGTTTTGGTCCCATAGTCTTTTCAGCGAGTTCGTACCATGAGAATCCACCTGGATGACCAGCAAATTTTCCAGGTGCAAGATGTTTCAGAGAACATGTTCCGTTCCAAGGCCCTTGGTTATCGGTGTAGAACGCGTCTCCAGCAGCATTAAAAGCCATTCCACCAGGAGACCGAATGCCGCTGGTCGTCGGAATCATTTTTCCATCTGGTGTAATGCGGACGCACCAACCGCGATATGGAACCTGGCTTGAGAACGAACCAGTCAGGCAGAGTGTGATCCACAAATTTCCGTCGCGGTCAAACTTCGTTCCAAATGCATACTCATGGTAGTCGCCAGAGATTTCCCAGTCATCATTGATGACTTCGAACACATCCGCTTTTCCATCACCACGTGAATCTTTCAACCGTGAAATATCAGACCGTTGCACGACGTATAGCCAGCCATCTCGCTCTGCCAAGCTGAGAACTTCGTGCAAGCCGTGAGCAAAGCGTTGGAACTGTTTCGCCTCGACTGATTTGGCGAAAGGGTTTGTGACCATCCAAATCTCGCCGCGTCTGGATGCCACCGCCAATTTCCCATCAGGCATCAATTGAAAAGAACTTGCTTCAAGGACGACGCCTTCTGGAAGTTGAAAACGCGTGATTGGATAGTAGTCATCCTCAACGGGAACTTGCGATTGCCCTGTTAATGGAACTCCAAACACGATCAGCGAGATGACAATCCACAAACGCATTCTGTACTCCTTGTCAGTCTATTCTGTCTCGCAGAGCTTTGTGAACTAGCTATGAAAGCTCTCAATTGCAGGTGCAGGACACGTACGAAATTTTCTAATAGCCTTGTCAGGCCTTGATGTTGGGGTTGTGAGTCTGGAATACCGCTCCCGTTCACTTCCTTAATCCCAAAATTAAGAGTTGAAGCAACACTAGTGCTTTGTTCCCATAGAAAATTAGGGTTGGCTAATTCGGGAAGATCCATGATGCTTCGGACAACATGGAGGTGACCGATGGAGAAGAAGTATATCGTTCGGTTGAGCGATTCGGAACGC
>DAOUPA010000663.1 GCA_030626405.1 Planctomicrobium sp. | reverse complement strand
ATCACTTATCTGCTTCTGGTTTCGCTTGGATATTCTCAAAGCGACGCACCGCCCCCGTCGCGCCTGTTACGACGTCATCAGGTGGAACTTCCTCCGGCATCACGTCCATTGGGACCGGCTCCTGTCGCCGCACCCTTCCACACAGCCTCGAAAAAAGTGACTCAAGTTCCAAAACCAGTCGAAACTCCACCAGCTTCGGCACCTATTGTCAAACCGGAGTTGATCGTTGTTCCACCTCATCAAAAAACCATTGAATCTCCAAAATTAATCGCGCCCA
Organism: Planctomicrobium sp.; assembly: GCA_030626405.1. Lineage (GTDB taxonomy): Bacteria > Planctomycetota > Planctomycetia > Planctomycetales > Planctomycetaceae > Thalassoglobus. Next base: position 2,933 of record DAOUPA010000663.1, on the reverse strand, counting down.
CATTTCCAAAGATTGTCGCCCCTGCAACCCCAGAGAAATCTGAAAACACAACCCTTCCAGCTCCAAACTCCGTACCTGTCATCTCTGAGCCGAAATGGTCCGCGACACCACCAAAGTTCGAAACAACCGTTCCTCTCGGTCAAAGGGGAGCCTGGTTTCCAGTCAAAAAAGGGAACACAACGGTCATCGATGAGACAGTTGTGGAAGAGACTGCCACACTTGAAGAGCCGGTCAAGACAGAAGAGAATCGCGAGGAAAAAACTGTTGAAGAAGAGCCCCGCGAGAATGCAGAAACTCCGACGGTACTCACGCCTACTGAAGCTGAACCGGAGTCACTACTCAAACCCTTACCGATGACGTTGCCACCACTCCCGCAAGTTGCCGAAATCGAAACAGCGTCGGCTGACCTCTCTCCTGCTCCCGCAATGGCTCCACCCCCGCCCATTGAGGATTCGGTGAGCAAAGTTGTTCCGCAACCTATTGACTCCGTTCCCAACAATCTTCCGCTCTACAATACTGCAGAGCTTCCATATTACGATCAAGAACAAGATTACGTTTGCGAAAATTGCCAGCCCCAGGAATTCACAACTGACAATCTTTGCTGTGACTACGATGAAATCTCTCCGGTGTTACTGCTGGGAGTCAAAGGTGGCACCGAACGAACGATCACCGACATCCGCGCCTTCCTTCCGATTTGGCAAGACGATTTGGAACTTCTCTTCGGAGACATCCGCGGACGATTCGACGACGACGAAGCCAACGAAGGTCAGTTCGGACTTGGATATCGAACGCTACTCAGTCCCGAATGGATCTTTGGTGTCTACGGTTACTACGACTTGAGAAAGACGAATCAGCGAAACCGCTTCAACCAGTTCACAACCGGAATCGAGTTTCTCTCAGAAGAATGGGACGTGCGCCTCAACGGGTATTTTCCGAATGAAAGCGGCAAGCCTTCAAGCTTGGCAAGTGGAATTTCCAACGGCACTATTGTCAGCAACGCCTTCGAAGAGCGAGCGGCACGCGGCTTCAACGCTGAAGTCGGAAAACGAATCCTGCATTGGGGACGGTTCGATGCTCAGGAACTCCGTTGGTTCATCGGCTATTATCGATTTGATAACGATGCCAGTGGGTTTAACAGAATCAGCGGCCCGAGTACCCGACTCGAGTTTCGTAGCTACGACTTGCCGTTTTGCGGGAATCAATCACGGTTGGCGGCTGGAGTCGAGTACACATCGGATGATATTCGAGACGACCAGACTTGGGCCTACCTGCGAGTACAGATTCCACTCGCGCCGAAGGCAAACAGAAAGATGCTCACCCCACTGCGACGCCGATTCATCGATATGCCAGTGCGTAACATCGATTAATGTCACCGCTTACTCTTGAAGCAGGGCCGGCTCACATCATTCTTCACGATTCCTGGCCGCTCTTCCGTTGTTGCCGATTGCTTGACGGTCTACGATCATCTTTTCATGGCATCAGTTAGTAGAACCAGTCGACGTCGGGAGTGATCGTGAGCAGCTTAACGCAGGACCAGATTAAAGAATTGATACCTCACCGAGATCCCTTCCTGTGGCTCGACGAAGTCGTTGAAATGGACGAGACTCACATCCACGCCCGCACGGTTGTCAGCGAAGATCTCGACGTGTTTCGCGGGCATTATCCGCAATTCCCGGTACTCCCTGGTGTCTTACAGTGTGAAGCAGCATTTCAGGCTGGCGCTGTTTTGATCGCGCAGCAGATTGAGAACGACACCGAGATGGTTCCAGTCGTCACTCGACTCAACAATGTTCAATTTCGCAAACTGGTTCGGCCTGGTGAGACACTCGACATCGAAATCGAACTGACGGAGCAACTCGCCAATGCCTTCTTCCTGAAAGGCAAAGTCTCCGTCGCTGGCAAGGTAACAGTCCGGCTCGAATTCGCATGTGCCCTCGCCAATCCCAACGCATAACTTTCTCTCTTCCCGTTTCACCAGGCATCTTGACCCTATGCGTACTGTTGTCCAACGTGTTTCATCCGCAAGCGTTACCGTCGCTGGCGAAGTTGTCGGTCAGATCGAAAGTGGCTTCGTTGTGTTACTTGGGATTACTGGCACCGATACGCAGGACGACGTCAATTTTCTCACCAACAAACTCATTGGCCTGCGTGTCTTTGAAGATGCTGATGAAAAGATGAACTGCTCCATCGTTGATGCTGGTGGAAGCATGCTGATCATCAGCCAATTCACACTCTTCGGTGATTGCCGCAAAGGTCGACGTCCCAGTTTTATTGAAGCCGCTCGACCGGAAGTTGCAAAGCCCCTCTACGAAAGCTTCGTCGCTGAACTTCGCGCCCAGGGAATCAAAACAGAAACAGGTCGGTTTCAAGAACACATGGACGTTGCCCTCGTCAACGATGGTCCCGTCACGCTTCTCCTCGACAGCCGTAAATTGTTCTAAACTTGTCGAGAACAGCACGCGATTCATCACGACATCAAAAATCAGCCCGAGGTTCATTCCCCGCCCGAGTGAACATTCCCTTGAGGACTTCCGGGTCCGTCTCAGCAGAAAGAAACCGAACGCTGCCATCGGCAAGCGCGACCTGGACTCCGCCGTAATGGTAAGAGGACATCAGTCCGTTTGAGTAACCAGCATTTTCACCAGAAAGATTGATACCAATCGGAACATCCGCCAGCGGAATATCACGCGGCTCACTCCACGGAATCCGCTGTCCGCATGCTTCAACGACCATCAGAGTTTGACTGGCACCATCGGTGATTTCCTTGATCTTCGTCGGAGAGTCCAGCTTCCACATCGTCTCTTTTCCAGTTACGGCAGCATAGGCAGTGAAGAAGTAATCGCTTGATGACCGTTCAAAATCATCAGATGGACACTGATAAGGCATTAACTCCCGCCGAGCGATTTCTTCGTTGGTCCCGTTATCCCAAGCTT
>DAOUPA010000273.1 GCA_030626405.1 Planctomicrobium sp. | reverse complement strand
GTTTCCACGACATTCAATAACCGGCGATTCGCCGGTTTCATAAAACCTTCTCTGACGCTTCGGTCCATGAGCTGAATCAAAGGGGAATAGTAGTCGTTCAGGTTCAGGAGCGCGATCGGTTTGTTGTGAAAGCCGAGTTGCGCCCAGGTCAGAATTTCGAAGAGTTCTTCAAAGGTTCCCAGTCCACCAGGGAGCGCAATGAAGCCTTCGGAAAGTTCCGCCATTAGGGCTTTTCTCGTGTGCATTGAATCGACGATCCGCATGTCTTCAACCTGCGGGTGTGCCAGTTCGAGTTGTTGCAGTGATTCCGGAATGACGCCGGTCACTTCTCCTCCGTGCGCGAGAACTGCGTCAGCGACAACACCCATCAAGCCAATATGACCACCTCCGAAGACGAGCTGAATCTGCGACTTCGCAAGTTGCCGCCCCAATTCTTCGGCGGCTTCTACGTAGACAGGGTCCGTTCCTGTTTGTGATCCACAAAAAACACAAATCGATTTCGGCAACGGCATAGCGATTGATTTCAGTTTCAGGACAAGAGACTTTGAACGAAATTGGGGAAAGAGACCGGCGCCAGACTGACCAGCAGCAACAGAACAAGACAAACATAAACGAAGGTGAGGTTCGTTGGACTCTTTGTCTGTTGAGAAGAGTCCTTCGGCGGGTCGAGTGCCATGACGCGGAACAACCTCAAGTGCCCGATGGCGACAATCAATGTGATCGCGGCATACGCAATACCCAGAGCGACAAACCCGGGATGAGGTTCGGTCAGAGTTGTGACGACAGACCGTTCCTGCGGGAGCAGCATTGAACTCAGAAACGCGAACCGCCACCACGCCCCTGCCAATGGCGGCAGACCAGCCAATGTGAATACTCCAATAAAGATCGATCCCCCAATGAGCGGACTGCGTTGGAAAACACCGGCAAGTGAAGCTTCAGAATGCGACAGTTCATCATCCAGAAGCAACGCGCGAAAGCCTGCCAACATCACGCACGTAGCGAGGGATTCGACAACAAGAATTGAGATGAAGAGTTCTTGTCCGGTCGGAAGATTCGAGGTTGCCGACCAGTTTCGATCAGGGTGCAGCAACTCCCAGCCGCTGAGCACACTCGCGAGGTTGGCGTTGCTGAGAATCGTCAACACGGATAAGCGGCAGCGTCGCTCGACGGTCAATTCTCCTATGAACCGCACGCCGCATAAAGCCAAGGTGAAAAGTGAAATGACGGTCAGTATCGCCAGTTCCGCTTCGCTCCAGTTTCCCTGCTGGACAGATCGATACAGAAGCAAAGCTGCGATTACCACTGGAATCAACGACGTGACAAGTTGATCGCTCAACCGCTCACGAACAATATTTCGGCTTCGCCCTTGAGGAAGTGGAAACCAGCCCAGCAGCCCACCGACACCCACGATGGTCAGGATGACACCAATCTCATGAATGAAACGATCTGCCGATTGCAAACCAACCCAGAACCCAACTCCCAGAAGGGCGCTCGCAACCAGTTGAGGTATGCCGCGGCGAAGCGAATTCTTCAGTGATGTTCGGTCTCGATCCAATACGAATTGACCAAGAACAATAAGTTGCAACGCCCCCCAGGCGAGCCACGGAGCCGATCCGGTCGCTGCAATCAACAACAAAATGAAACTCAATACGAACAAAACGTGTGTTTCCTGCAGGGGTGAATCGCCAGCAACTTTTAAACCACCTACCTGTTCAGTTGTTCGCTACTTGCTAGAATGAGGCATCATCGTTGATCAACTCTTCAAAGGCAATTCTTCCATATGCCCCAGTTCGAATTAGTTTCTGAATTCCAACCTTCGGGGGATCAGCCGAAGGCGATTGCATCGCTGGTCCGGGGAATCAACGAAGGGAAGCGGTCGCAGGTTTTGCTCGGGGCAACCGGAACTGGTAAGACGTTTACAATGGCGAACGTCATCTCTCAGGTGCAAAAACCGACGCTCGTTCTGGTCCATAATAAGACACTCGCAGCACAACTCTACGGGGAGTTTCGAGATTTCTTCCCGAACAATGCGGTCGCGTATTTCGTCAGCTACTACGACTACTATCAGCCAGAGGCGTACATTCCGCAGCGTGATATTTACATCGAGAAAGACTCCAGCATCAACGACGAAATTGACCGCCTGCGCTTGTTGGCAACGAGTGCATTGGTCTCTCGGCGGGATGTGATTGTCGTTGCGAGCATCTCGTGTATTTACGGTCTCGGTTCGCCAAAAGACTATCTCGACATGATGGTCCCGCTCAATGTCGGTGACACGATCAATCGCGATGACTTCCTGCTGCGGCTGATCGATATTCATTACGAGCGGAACGATTACGACTTCCAGCGGGGAAAGTTTCGCGTTCGCGGCGACGTGATTGAAGTCTGGCCGGCGTACGAGGAATTCGCGTATCGAGTGGAACTCTGGGGTGATGAAGTTGAGAAACTTTCGATTATCGATCCCGTCAGCGGTGCCAGCAGCAAGACGCTCAAGGATATTTACATCTATCCGGCGAAACACTTCGTGCTGCCGCAATCACGGATTGATGAGGCCCTCGACGAAATTCAGGAAGAACTCGCTCAGCAACTCGCGAAGTTTCAAAAGGAAGGCAAGTTGCTCGAAGCACAGCGGCTTTCCGCACGTACACGACACGATATCGAACTGATGAAAGAAATCGGCTTTTGCCCTGGCATCGAGAACTATTCGCGTGTTCTCGCAAAACGTAAACCAGGCGAACCGCCATCGACTCTTTATGACTTCTTTCCTGACGATTTCATGTTAATCGTCGATGAGTCACACCAGACGATCCCGCAGATTCGGGCGATGTTCAATGGCGACCAGGCACGAAAGAAAACGCTCGTCGAGCATGGTTTCCGATTGCCAATGGCACTCGACAATCGACCGCTCAAGTTCGAGGAATGGGACGAACGACGGAACCAGACGGTCTTCGTTTCCGCAACACCAGCAGATTGGGAACTCGACAAAAGCGAAGGCGAGATCGTGCAACAGGTGATTCGTCCGACCGGGCTTGTCGATCCTGTCATCCATATCCAGTCGGCGCGAGGTCAAGTCCCACACTTGATGGATCAGATCCGCCTCCGTGCCGACCGGGGCGAACGGACACTGGTCACCACACTCACAAAACGGCTCTCCGAAGACCTCGTCACTTACATGCGAGAAGAAGGGATTCGCTGCGAGTACCTACATAGTGAACTTGATACGATTGAACGTGTCGAAGTTCTCCGGGAGCTTCGTGAAGGGAAGTTCGACGCCGTCGTCGGCATCAACTTACTGCGTGAAGGACTCGACCTGCCGGAGGTTTCACTCGTCTGTATTCTCGATGCCGACAAGGAAGGTTTTCTGCGGAGCGCGACAAGTCTCATCCAGACCATCGGGCGTTCGGCTCGAAACGTCAGCGCAGAAGTTTACCTCTATGCGGATCGAGTCACCAACAGCATGCAGCAGGCGATTGACGAAACCAACCGGCGCCGTGAGATTCAATTAAAATACAACGAAGATCACAACATCACCCCAGAGACAATTCAAAAGGCAATCAAGCGCGGCATCGAAGACGAAATCTCCGCGCGAAAGATCGAACGTGACGCCATCGGCGCAGACTCAGAAGTCCAATACGTCAATCAGACATTTCTGACTGAACTCGAAAAAGAAATGCTCGAAGCCGCCGAGAACCTGGAATTCGAACGCGCCGCGAACCTGCGAGACAGAATTTCCGACCTGCAACAACAACTCGACAAAGCCACCGGAGCCATCACCGTACCCGCAGACAAGGAAAGCTTCACCACCAAAGGCAAGAAAAAAGGCCGCGGCAAACGAAAAGGGAGAGGCTCAAAGGGCAGAGTCCCACGCCCGAAGCGCGGGTCGTGAGTATCTCTGCATGGACTGGTTCGAAAAAACGTGTGCCACGTGCTCTGCGAGCCGTGAGGATGCGGGATTGTTCGTTGGTGAGATGATTTCCCTTTCTCGTGAAGAGTGAATTTTCATGAGGAATCACCACGACGGTCACAAACAATTTACAGCGGCAGCAATACTTGCATGCCCACTCTGCTGACACGATGTGGGCATGGCAGATCTTTCGTTGTTGAATCACCGCGAGGGGTTTGCAAACATGCTTCCTCACTTCGCAGTACTCGTTCTTTCACTTTCACACAAGTTTACAAAAAATTTATACGGTCCTGGAGTATCCCATGAATCACGCTGTTGCCGTTCACCGTTTCTTCGTTGTTGCTTTAGCCAGTGCATTTTTTCTGGTAGAGGCTCCGTCTCTCTCGGCAGAAGATAGTTGGCCGGAGCTGCCGGTTAAGAATGCGACTGTTTCAATCCCTGCACAGGAATGGCCCCTCAAGCCTGGACCACGGATGGTGAAGATTGCGATTCATTATCCGGATGGTTCGCTGAAGAGTGTTACGAAGTCGACGGGAATTATGTTGACATTGCATAACTGGGGCGGGACCAATTGCGCAGGGACTGCGAATCCAGATGCGCTGGCGAAGCGGCTTGATGTGGTGGCGATTTGCGTGAACTATCTGCAGAGTGGGCGTCAGGCCTCTATCGAAGATCCGCAGCCGTACGACTTCGGGTATCTGCAAGGACTTGACGCTCTGCGTGCGCTGTGGTTTATGTTCGATGGGCTGAAGCAAAAAGAGTTACCGTTCGATTCAAGACGCATCTTCGCAACCGGTGGTTCCGGTGGAGGCAACGTGACGCAGATGGTCAACAAACTGGCACCAAGGACGTTTGCCTGCGTGATCGATATGTGCGGCATGTCGAAACTCAGCGACGATGTGGCCTTCAACCTCCCCGGTGGCAGCGGCCTGAATGCTCGCTGGAGTCGAGATCCGGAGAACCCCAACTGGTTGTCACCGGCAGCTCAGGAAATTCGCTTCATCGGAAATCCTGCGCACCTGGCGGTAATGAAAGATCTGAAAAACGACTGCAAGATCGTCGTGGTACACGGCGTCGACGATGGAACCTGCCGATTCGAAGAGAAGCAGGAGCTCGTTGCAAATATGCATGCAGCCGGTCTTGATGTTGAACCTCACTTCATTACGAAAGAGGATCTTGACGGCAAAGTCTTCACCAGCAGCGGGCACGCACTGGGAAATCGAACGGAAATCGTATTCCGAGTCGCAGGCAAATACCTCGAAGCAGGGCATTCAGAAACTTCTCGACAACGAAGCGGTCCTTCTGACTTCGAGAACCGCGACTCAACAGTCAGTTATCCAGTGACCGGTGGTAAGTACGTCATCTCCTACGCTGCCGGTTACCCCGTCGCGACGTTCGTAAAAGAGTAGAACTGATTTCAACGGGTTCGAAACGACGTCAGAAATGGCGGAAGTAGAACAGTCTTGGAGCCGACACGGGGTTGCTCAATCAAGAGAACGAAACAGTTTCCAATGTTTTTCTAGAAACTCTTGTCACAGATTCCCAGTGGTCACGCTTGGAAGGTGTACTCAAAACTAAAACCTTCCCCCCCCACACTGGAGACCAACATGAACGTTTTTCGCATCGCCCTCGTCGTCGGAACCATCGCACTGCTCACAAGCTCGGAGAGTCAGGCTCAATCACTGACACAAATTGAGCCAGACAACGGTTACGCTGTCCAGGCACTTGTCTGGAATGTCAAGAAGAACGAGAAAACCGGCGACTTCGAAGCGACCAGTAAGAACTACTGGAGAACAGCCGAGACTTTCTCCACGCTCAAAGATGCTGAAAAATACGAAGACTTCCTGCTCTTCCTCGCGATCAACGATTGGTCAAAGCTGATGGATGAGTTGGATTTTCCATACTACGTTTTTGTCCACGGATTCGACTACCGCATCGTTCCACTCTACTCCAGTGAACAACGCACGGTCACAAAATTACGCTGATAACCCGCAGCTCACACAACAAGCCGCCCCGTCGCAAGACGGGGCTTTTCTATGCGCATTGAGATGCGTCTGACAAAGATTGTGGTCAACTTTTCTTGTGAGAAAGCGTTCTCTCATTTTTTCTCGTTTCGATCTGCAAGAAACTGAGATTGCAGGCAACGGGACCGTTGTCTGAATGCTTGCCGCTTCTACACTGTATTTAATGTATTGAAACTAACTACGCGCAATAGACGCGTACCCCCCCCTCTGAAAGAACCAACCATCTCATTAAGAGAACAGAGTTGATCATAGGTAACTCAATGGCTACTGCAGTGGACATCCAGGCGACACTTGGAGCGTTTGAAGACCCGGAATTTGGAAAATCTCTGTCGACACTGAAACTGCTGAAGTCGGTTTCCGTGGATGGTTCGACAGCAAAAGTTCATGTCGAACTCCCGACACCGGCTTACCCGAACCAGAAACAACTCAAAGAGCAACTACAAGCCTGCGTTCGCGAGAAGCATTCGGATATCGACAACATCGATGTCGAACTGACGTGCGTCGTGAAAGGGAAAGACTCCGGAGCGAAGGTTGGTTTGAAAATTAAAAATGTCATCGCTGTCGGGAGTGGTAAGGGAGGCGTAGGGAAGTCGACGGTCGCAGCGACGCTGGCGTACGGACTCAAGCACTTTGGCGCCAGCGTTGGGCTGATGGATGCCGATGTGTACGGGCCGAGCATCCCGCATTTGCTTGGAGCCAAAGGTCAACCGGCGATGAAGCAAATCGAAGGGCCGAACGGTCAAACGATTGAACGCATCGTCCCGATTGAAGTTGACGGCATTAAGCTGATGTCGATGGGCTTCATGGTTGGCGAAGATCAGGCTGTCGTCTGGCGTGGACCAATGCTGCACAAAGCACTCACACAATTCCTGCAACAAACGGATTGGGGCGAACTCGACTATCTCGTCGTGGACATGCCACCTGGTACCGGAGATGTCGCTTTAACGATTTCTCAAATGGTGCAACTGGCAGGTGCCGTCATCGTTTGTACGCCACAGAAAGTCGCATTGCTCGATGCTGGCAAAGCGATCTCGATGTTCCAAACCGTCAAGATTCCGATTCTCGGCATGGTCGAAAACATGACTGGCGACATCTTCGGTCGCGGTGGAGCGAAAACCAAAGGCGAAGAGATGGGTGTTTCCTTCCTCGGAGAGTTGCCATCGGTTGCAGATATTCGCATCAAAGGTGATGAAGGCAAGATCTCGGCACTCATCGAAGAAGACAATCCTGCCCGCGAAGCAATCCTTGAGATCAGCAGAAACGTCGCGATGCAAATTGCGAAAGAGATTCTGGAAAACCCGACGATGCCGACTTTGGAGATTCTTTAATATTCGAGATCAGGTGGTGAGACGACGAGAGTAAGCACGTCTTGAAATTGAAGTTCCCCAATCACAAAATGAAATCCCCCACAATTTGTGGGGGATTTTATACTTCAATTTTGGCGATGAACTAGAAGCGGTTCTGAAACTAGACGAAACCGCTCAAAACACTGAGTAAATGAATCAAACCAGGAGTGTCAGGACCGGTTCTATAAGATGTTCGCCTGGCTACTCGCCGAGCAAACCTTTGTTCAGTCGGCGGAGGGCTTCTGCTTCGATCTGACGAACTCGTTCTCTGGTCAGCCCAAGAGCCTCGCCGATTTCTTTGAGAGTGCGTGGTTCACCATCGTCGAGACCGAAACGGAGTTTAAGAATGGTTGATTCCCGTTCATCCATTTCATCGAGCATGGCATGGACGTGTTTGAGATTATCATGGCCGATGAGTTGCTCTTCAGGGCCAAGAAAGCGTTCGTCAGCAACGAGTTCTCCCATAGAGACGTTGCCGTCACCGTCCTCGTTTTGCGGCGTCGAATTGTAAAGTTGAATCGCCTTCTTCACGATTTTCAACTTCTTTGGAGGAAGTTCGAGTTCTGTCGCGACTTCTTCCGCTGTCGGAGTTCGTCCGAGTTCATCCTGCAATTTTGAGTTGGCTCGTCTCCATTTCGAAAGTAACTCGACCATGTAAGCAGGAATGCGAATTGTTTTGGCCGAGTTAATCAGTGCCCGCTTGATGGATTGTTTAATCCAGTAACTTGCGTAGGTGCTGAAGCGAGTGTTCATCGCTGGGTCAAACCCTTCGACGGCACGCAACAAACCAAGGTTACCTTCTTCGATGAGGTCTGGGAGCGGCAGCCCTTTTCCCGTGTAGCCTCGGGCGATATTGACTACGAGACGTAAGTTCGCCCGAACCATGCGGTCGCGTGCAAGCATGTCGCCATCTGATATTCGATAGCTGAGTTGCTTTTCATCGTCGGCTGTCAGGAGGGCAGTCTCGTTGATCTCACGAAGGTAAGTTTCGAGAGGGTTTTGAACATTTGAAGATCGGCGGCGAGTTGTTTTCTGCATGGGACTCTTACAGTAAGGATCTATCTGGGGAATGCAGGGATCTTTTGGGGACTCGTTCCACCATCCCGATTGCTCGTCGCGTCCATAATGGACCACTTTAGATAGATCGGTTCGGCAAGAGTTGCCGCTTCACGAAGCTTGGCGATAAAACACAGAAGCCAGAGAAGTGCTAACGGTAAGCGCAATAATAACGGCCCCACAGTTTGTAACCGTGGGGCCGTTTTTAACAGCTCTGCAATCTTCGGAAATCAGGTGATTCGTTTGTAACGAATCGCTTGATTATTCCTCGGAAGATTTTTCATCTGACTCTTCGTCAGAACTCTCCTCAGAAGCCTCTTCTTCAGTAGAGGTCTCTGCGACAGCTTCTTCCTCTGAAGCAGATGCCTCTTCTGCATCAGACTCTTCTTCTACGACAGGTTCCTCTTCTACGGCGGCAGTTTCCTGTTCTGAAGCAGTTTCTTCCTCAGCACTGGCCTCTTCCTCGACAGGAGTTTCACCCATTGAGAAGAGTGGTCCGCTCGATTCGCCCATGCCCCCTTTGAGTTCCTTAGGACCATCTTCAGGAGAACCAGAACCGGTGGCTGCCAGCGGTTCGATTTCAGCATCGAGTTTCATACTGAGTCCGATTTTGCGATCACCAGTATCAACGCGAAGAATCTTAACTTCGATTTCGTCGTCAACATTGACAACATCTTCGACAGATTTTTCTTCGTCTCCACCAGTCAGCTCAGAAACGTGCAGTAGACCTTCGAGTTCGTCTTCGAGTTTCACAAAGACACCGAAGTTGGTGATCTTTGTGACGGTCCCTGTCACAATCGATCCAGGTTGGTATTGATCCGGGATTCGTGCTTCCCAAGGATCGTCGCCGAGTTGCTTCAGACCGAGAGCGATTCGCTTTCGTTCCTCATCGACTGAGACAACGACGCACTGAATTTCATCACCCTTCTTAAGCATTTCGCTGGCGTG
>DAOUPA010000190.1 GCA_030626405.1 Planctomicrobium sp. | reverse complement strand
TCTGCATCAGGCATCGAGCCATTAGCAGACTCCATTCGCGAAGAGTTTCAGGGAGATTATTGTGGCAGGCGAGAACTTAAAAGCTGCAAAATGTTTTAGACATGGGAACAAAGCAATGGATTCCTCGAACTGGGAGATGTCCGTTCAAATGTTCAGCCAATGCGTAAAGCTCGTCCCAGACAATCTCACGTACCGGCAACTCCTCCGCAGTTGCACGATGAAAAAGTATGACGACAACAAAAAAGGAGCAGGCGGGCTTGCGAAAACCAAGCTCATGTCCATTCGCGGAAAAGTCAAAAAGGCAAAGAAAAAAGAAGAGTGGGAAGAGGCAGCTGCGATCGCAGAAGAAGGATTGCTGATCAATCCCTGGGATGCTCAACTCAACGTCGACATTGCCGAAGCTTCAAAAGCACTTGAGCGAGGCGAAATTGCGAAGTTTGCGTATTTGCAAGCGATTAAAACGGCAACCAAAGATAAAGACATTCATGTCGCATTAGCGGATTTGCTCGAAGAACGTCTCGAATTCGAAGACTGTCAAAAAATCTGGGAACGGATCGCCGTGATCGATCCGAAAGATATCGAAGTGTCTCGAAAATTGTCGGGACTCGCTGCACTGCAAGCCACAAAGAAAGGCAACTTCGAAGATGCCGAATCGGCCAGTGATGTTGCCCAAAACAAAGACTTCGCATCAGAAGCGAAGTCGGTCTCTGCGAAAGCCGACAATGCTGAAACTGCCTTGCGACACGCCATTCGCAAAGAGCCTGATAAGGTCGAACACTACCTCACGCTGGCAGCGCAGTTAAAGACCAACAAGAAGTATGAAGAATCCTACGAAATCCTAAATAAAGCGTACGAAATCTCCGCTGAGGACCCCAGTGTCAAGGAGCAAATGGAAGATGCCGAACTATTACTGATGAAGACCAATGTTGACCTGGCGAAAGAGAAGGCCGACGAATCCGAAGATCCAGAAGACCGCAAGAAAGTGGCAGCACTCTCCAAAGAACTCAGGGTACGAAAAATCGATATTCTTACTGATCGCGAAGTTCGTCACTCACAAAACATGGGTCTCAAATTGGAATTGGCGACGCTCGTCATGCAGCAACAGGAATGGTCGCGAGCGATCCCACTCTTGCAGAAGTCGAGCCAGGATCCTCGACTGAAAACCAAGGCACTGGTTTTGCTCGGAAAATGCTTTATGTACGACAATAAAGCTGCCTTGGCGAAAGGGCAATTTGCGCGAGCCGTTCCAGATCTCGATCATGACACATCTCCGGACACCTACAAAGAAGCCCATTACCTGTTAGCACGTGTTTGCGAAGAAACTGACGACACGGAAAAAGCCATTCACCACTTTGGCGAAGTCCTTGTCGTCGATTACGACTACAAGGATGCCCTCGCACGTTTGGAAAAACTGCAAGGTGGATAACAGGACGTTTCAATGAGAGTGTCTGATCCTTCAAGTAGAGCAATTTTTTGAGTCGTGAAACGCATTCCTTTTTTGTAGACTGAAAACGGCGTGGAACCCTACCCTTTGAGATTTCTGAAGAACGTCAATCGTGGCCGTGAGGTTGTGACGGTCTTCGTCAATTACGGGTTCGGGGATTTGCTGGAACGTCTGGGACTCCTCAAATACTTCAATTGGGGCCGACGCGTTGTCTTGCGGAAGCAAGACGAAGTCGAAGACCTGACCACGGCTCGTCGAATTCGACTTGCCCTGCAAGACCTTGGGCCGACGTTTGTGAAATTTGGTCAGGTCCTCAGCACACGTCCCGATCTGATTCCCGGCGATGTTGTCGAGGAGTTGGCGCACCTTCAGGAATCGGTTCCTCCTTTCCCTGTCGCAGACGTTCATGCCACGATCCTCAAAGAATTCGGCAGACCGACCGACGAAGTTTTTGTCAACTTCAGCGAAGAACCATTAGCGGCAGGGTCTCTTGGGCAAGTTCATCTGGCTGAGGACTCACAGGGTCGCAAACTTGCCATCAAAATACGACGTCCGACCGTCGTGCGTGAAGTTGAACGCGACGTTTCGTTGATGCTTGAAATTGCCCAGCTTTTAGAGCGACATGTCCCTGAGTCTCGGATCTTTGATCCGATCGGTCTCGTCAATCACTTTACTCGGACCGTTCGAAGGGAAATGAGCTACCACCGGGAATCCCGGACAATGAGAGAGTTTAAGAAATTGTTTTCCGAAGACTCGCGTCTGCATGTTCCGTTTGTTGACGAAGAACGATCTACGGATGCCGTGCTGGCGATGGAATTCATCCATGGAGTTCGAGTTGACGATGCAGAAGCCATTCGGGGCTATGGTCTCGATCCGAAATCGGTTGCCAAAACGGGAGCAAGCATTTTCTTAAAACAAGCATTGGAGTTTGGAATTTTCCATGGAGATCCGCATCCAGGCAATATCCGCGTGGAGCGAAATGGATCCATAGCTTTACTCGACTACGGGATGATCGGTTTTCTGGAAGAGGAAAAACGCGATCAATTCGTCGATTTATTTTTGTCGATTGCACGTCACGATGTCGACACCGCTGTCACAATAATTCTAGAGTTAGGAAAGCCAACGCAACCGGTGGAACGTCCACTGCTACATTCGGATGTTCGCGACTTCATCGATGCGTATTACGGCGTCGATCTTGGAAAATTGAATGTTGGAAGATTACTCAATGATTTTGTAGCGATTCTTTCAAATCATGGACTCCGCTGCCCAGGCGACATGATGCTCTTAATTCGGGCAATCGTGACTCTTGAAGGAATCGGCAGACAACTTGACCCTTCGTTCAACCTTGCTGAAGTCCTTGCTCCAGCGATTAAGAAACTTGTTAAACGGCGCTACGATCCAAAACGAATCGCCGAACGAGCGATTTCAGATGTCAAACAGTTATTGAAAACCGCCCACGACCTCCCACTTCATTTGGGGCGAACACTTCAGAAGGCGAGTCAGGGAGAATTGAAAGTTCAATTTGAACACCAAGGTCTCGACCGATTGATCAATGAGTTTGATCGTTCCAGCAATCGTCTCGTTGTCGGACTGATCGTCTCTTCCCTCCTTGTCTCGACAGCCCTGATCATCCGTGTCTCTTCAACGGAGTCTCTTTGGATTGCCGTTCCGTTGTTTATCACTTCCGGATTCCTGGGACTGTGGCTGGTCTGGGGAATCTTGCGGAGTGGTCGACTTTAATAACTTCAGTCGGTCACTTCTTCACCCAGGCTACGGATTTTCTTTTCGTGTTCACGAATCTGGTCTGTTTTGCTTCGGTGATTTTCAAGCTGCAAGTGATATCTTCGTGATGCGATTTCAAATTTCGCGAGTTCTTCTGCCCACGCTCTGCCATGTTTCTCCTCTCCAGCAAGCCTGGAGAGATCGAGGATCACCACTGCAAGTTCGTTCTTGATCTGCGCCAATAATTCGATTGCCAATAATTCAGACTCCTTAGAGATTCGGTGAATACGATCACGGTCTTCGAATCGTTGCTGAGGGGAGAGATGAATTTTCTTTTCGACAGTTTGATTTTGACGCGCGACTTCCTCCATATCCACGAGGCGACCAAATGGGCTCATCGCGTTTTTTGCTTGATGGGTCTTTTCTTCGGCGCGTCGAAGTCCGATTTGTGCTTTTTTGAAATCAGGCTGAATCTCGAGCGCTTTGCGAAATTGGAGAATCGCCTGACTATGATTGTTCATCTCAACCAGGACATTTCCAAGATTTGAATACGCTTGAACCATGTCTGGAGCGAGTCGGATTGCTTCCTTATAAGCGGAAACAGCCATTGCCATTTGCTTCAATCCCCGTTGGGCAATTCCAAGATTATAGTACGCCTCGGGGCACCGCCTGTCTTTCGCAAGAGCCAACCGCAACGTCTTGGCAGCCTCGGTGAAGTCTTTCTTTTTGTTGTACACAGCGCCAACATTCACAAGTGCGGCCGAGTTCTTCGGATCGAGCATCGACACACGTTGATAAAGCTCGATAGAGCGGTCGTAATCCTTCGTCAAGAAGCAGAGTCCCGCAAGCGTTTCGTGCGCAGAGACATGTCGAGAGTCGCTCTGGATCGCCTCTTCCAGACACGTTATCGCAGCAGCAATGTCTTTCTTTTTTAGATGTTCATTTGCTTCTGTACAGAGTTCGTCGGGGGTCGTCATGATCTCTTCCCGGTTGTACTTGATTGGAAAAGTACTGTATCCAGTCTTCGTGCGACAATCGCCAGTTGCATTACCATAATGAAGGAACGAGTTTTCAATGCATTGGAAGCAAACTCAACACTCGACTCGCAAAACATCCACTCATAATTTAACTCATTATGAAGGAGCCCCAATATAACAGCCTTTATTGATGCGACGCAAAGCCAGTTTCTGATCAGCGAAAAGAATTTCCTTGCCACGAGGCTTGCGTAAACTTTCTCGTGGAATTCTTAGGATGGTTTCAGTCGGCAGGTTCGTTCGAGTGGTGAGGTGGTTCATCCCCATTGAGTTCTGCAAGTGCGTTCTCGGCTGCTCGTTGTTCGGCAATTTTTTTGCTCGAGCCCCAAGCTGGCGGGTAGCTTTTCTCTCCTACGATTGCGATGACTTGAAACAATTTTGAATGGTCTGGACCGACCTCACTCAGGACTCGATAGATCGGCGTTTCGCCAATGTCTTTTTGGATTCGCTGTTGAAAGATACTTTTATGATTCACTCCGACCGATGATTCCGCAGCACGAGTGATATCGACATCGATACTTCGAACGATAAATTCTTTTGCGGCGTCATATCCACTATCGAGATAGATCCCTCCAATCACCGCTTCGTAGGCTGTTGCCAAAACAGAATTTGGTACGATCGCACTCGTGGTAATCCCTTTCCCGAGAATCAGAAATTTGATGATCTTCATTTTCCGGACGAGGCGAGCACACGTCGCTCGGCTGACGACAACAGATTTAATTCTGGTCAATTCTCCTTCGGATGCCTGTGGAAATCGCTGGTAGAGAGTTTCGCATACGGCAGCGCCCAGGATCGCATCCCCCAAAAACTCCATACGTTCATTGGACTCAAGACGAATGCGCGCTGCCGATGCGTGCGTGAGGCAGCGAGTGAGAAGCGCCTGGTCGACAAATTCGTATCCCAAAATTTCCTGGCATTCCAGAAGTTGGGCCTGCGTCAATTCGTCAGGAACAGAGGTTTGGGACATCGGAGTACTTTATGACGTAAACGATCAGATTGAATTCCGAGTCTATTTTCGTCGACAAGCAATTGTCAATGACAACCCATACGTTCCACTCGCTCAACGTCAACTCAAAGCGGCAGTGCAGTACTCACAACGACGTTCGACCACATCTCTATCGAGTGCGTGTGTGCTGCCTTGTGTACGTTCGGAGCTCGCCTGTCGAAAATATTCATTTCAATCACAGGAAAGAATAGCAACATCATCACTCAAAAAATTCGCAAAAGAAATCATTCCTGAGGGAGGATCATTTCTGATTTCCAATACTCCTTCAACTGCTCCACGAGCGCTACAAAATCTTCCAAATCAACGGGTTTCACAAGGAATCCCTGAACCCCGAGATCTTCGAATTCGTGAACTCCCTCCAAACCCATTTCACCAGTCATAATGACGACCGCGATATTCTTGAGGTGATCCGTCGCTCTCAGGTGCTCAAGAATCTCTTTCCCGCTTAAACGAGGCAAATTGAGATCGAGAAGTACAAGATCTGGACGAGGAGCCAAGGCAAACCGCTGTTCCTGAAAGAGAAACTGGCGAGCGTCCTCACCATCCGTCATCCATGTCAGTCGGTGAATGATACCACTCCTGTTCAATGCCCCTATCGCAAACCTTGCCGCAACCAAACTGTCCTCGACAAGCAGGATCTCCATGGGTCGTCCGATCGCTTCCTGGAACATTTTGTTCGCTCCTCATCGGGTGGCGGGGCGGAGCCTCACTTGGCTCGCTAGGGGAAATCAATCAAGCTCATCAAAAATGGCATCCCATTCAGATTCCGAAGCCGGAGTCGGTTCAAACGCTTCATCTTCTTGAACAGTTTGCACTTCCCTGGCGTCGAAGGCATCACAACCATCGAACTGATACTCCTGCAATAATTTGTTAATGCGTACTTCAATTTTCGTTAATTCATCCCCCTGATCAGGTTTAACAAACGTAAAAGCACGTCCATCACTGACGGAGGAAATCCGTCCCGTCCGTCCAACGCGATGAATATAATCGTCTGAACCTTCAGGGAGGTCGTAGTTAACGATGTGTGAAATGCCAGAGATATCAATTCCACGACCAACGATATCAGTGGCAATGACCAATCGGACGCGTCCGTCACGAAGACGACGAATCACTTGTTCTCGTTTTCGCTGTTGTAGATCTCCGTGAATTTCGGCGACGTCTGGGAGATGCTTTTGAATCTTTGAATAAATCTCGTGCGCTCCGCGTTTTGTGCGGCAGAACACAATGGCTTGCGAAGGACGTTCCTGAACCAGGAGTCGAATCAATAGGTTGAACTTATTCCTCTGCTCAACCGTGCAGTAGAACTGCTCGATCGTTTCAACGACAACATTCTCTTCAGAGAGATCAACGCGTTCCGGATGATTCATAAAGCGATCTGCCAACCGTTGCACTTGTTCTGGCAGAGTTGCAGAGAGAAGCAACGTTTGATGGTCCGAACTGCATGCACGCAAAATTCGCTCAATATCTTTTCTGAACCCGATATCGAGCATGCGATCCGCTTCGTCCAGCACAACAGTGCTGACGTGACTTAAATCGAGGACCTTTCGTTGAATTAAATCGATCACTCTTCCAGGTGTTCCAACGACGACTTGGGGATAACGCCCGAGTGCCGCAATTTGTGGCCCTATGGGGCGACCGCCGCCAGTTAATACGGTTTCACAAGGGGAGCCGCTCGCGAGTGAGCGAAACTCCTGCTCGACTTGCTCACTTAGCTCACGGGTCGGGGCCAAAACGATCCCCTGAACATGCTGACTCTTGGGTTTCAATTTTTGCAAGACCGGAAGCGCAAATGCGGCTGTCTTTCCCGTTCCTGTTCTCGCTTGACCAATGCAGTCCACACCTGTCAGAGCGACTGGGATAAACTCTTCCTGAATAGGAGTTGGCGACGTAAAACCGAGTGACTTCACAGTATTGAGAAGGTCGGAGTTGAGTCCCAGAGAATCAAATGTAGCGAGCGTTTCCGTTGAAGACATCAGTACTTACGGTGCAGGGGTTAGAGCGATTGTCAGGGATGCACCGGAGATCTAAACGAATCGTCGATGCCTGAAAGCCTGTTTCTTTGAAATTTACGGGAGATTGTACTGTCGGTGATGAATTTTAGCTACGG
The DNA here is from genome assembly GCA_030626405.1 of Planctomicrobium sp. Taxonomy (GTDB): domain Bacteria; phylum Planctomycetota; class Planctomycetia; order Planctomycetales; family Planctomycetaceae; genus Thalassoglobus. The sequence continues at coordinate 4,581 of DAOUPA010000190.1, read as the reverse complement.
TCGATGAAATGGGCCTTATATTTTCGATGAGAAGAGATCTTCACTCCGACCAGATCAATCGCATTTTGAGAGACGCAAGACGGGCAATTGAGGCAGCAGAGATTGTTTTCTGGCCCCAATACCACACTTTTTTCACTTAGATGCAGACTGATATTTCTCGATTTGAATCGTTCAGAATCCCCACCAAGAATAGCTCGAAGCATGGCCGAGACATCTACAGACGACCAAAACCTGCAGAATGTGCAGGATCGATTGATGAAGATGCTCGATTCGGTGCGTCTGGACCCCAATGCGCCGTCTGAAGCGCCTCCACGCCAAAGCGACGAGTCGCCTACTGGCAAGAAACCTTCAACGCCTTCAAAGAAAAACTCGGACAAAAATTGCTGTCCGAGTTGCGACAATCCCGAACCGTGGGGAGATAGTTCTTGGTGCCCGAGTTGTGGTTACTGTCCCAAATTGAAACAAAAAATTGTTCGCAATGAGCCCAGTGAGCTTGCTGATGACGATGAAGAAGACGGTGAACTTTCCCTAATCGCAATGACCTGGATGGTCCCGAAGTGGATCTTCTGGCTCTCCGGTGGACTCTTGCTGCTGCTTATCGAAAGTATCGCGATTCGGTGCTTGATCCTCGACATTGTGACGCGCTCGCATATCGCGATCCTTCAAATTTTGATTGGCGTCCATGTCTTTGGGGTCGCGCACATTCGGTCGTATATGATTGCAACTCACGACAATGAGAACCTGAATCTCATCTCCATTTTCTGGGCGCCGTTCACGATCTGGAAAACAACCTTGGAACGCATGCCCAGCGTTAGCAAAACGGTCTGCTTCGGGAGTTGGGGATTGGCAGCGGTGCTGTTTGCGGTGCTATTTATCGGGTTGGACTATGATAATCTGTTCACCCCGGAAAACTTCCGAAGAGGTTCCTCCGGCAATCCGTTGAAAATGATCGTCAGTACGATGACTCGATCAGCTACGACTAATGGCGCCACAATGGGATCCGGTGGAAATTCAAGTGGATCTCTTGAAGATGCCCTGAAAGATTTTGCCGGTGAACCAGATTCTGGAGGACAACAGCAATCGGGCGGAACGTCGACCGCATCGGATCAAGATTTCACAGAAGAGTATGCAGGCTCAGAAGGTGAACCTCAAAGTGGACCAGTTGTGATTCACTCCACAGTTCCCCTATCCAATAAAAAGATGCATAAGAAAGAATACTTCGTCTTCGGATTCCTGACAAATTCCGCTGGTGAATTGAGGTCAATTCTTCTTGCAGAGAAGCTGGAAGACAACAAGGGAGTTCGTTTTTCTGGGAAATACAACATCAGCCTCAAAGACGATCCATTTCTTTCAAAATTCAGAACCTCACTGAACCATCATCGAATCCATCGTCCTGTGATGAAAACAATCTATAATGCCAACTGGACATCTCCTGCTCTCATTTGCAGTATTGCCCACAACGGTGTCACGCCAGATGGCAGATTTCGTGGAGGACAAATCGTTAGCTTCTATGATCAAGCGGAAAAATAACACAGGCCCTCACTAGAGCAGATTGCTCTTTCCGGTGCCCGTAAAAAACGTTTTTCAACAGTGTAAACGCTTGTCTCCACGAGGCAGAACGAGAATACCGATACGAGAAGTGCTCCAACGGTTTCAACGTTGGCCAACAGCCTCAGGTGCCGCCGCTTTCAAGCACGCCAAACTGCGAAATCCGCGAAAATAGACTCGACCGTTACCCACTGCTGGAGTCGCGTACGACTCGTCTCCGAGTGAACTCTTCCCATAGAGTTTAAACTTGGGCTTGGCATCAACAACCACGATGTCTCCCTCTTCAGAAATACAAAAGAGCCTGCCATCGATCAAAACAGGTGAACCACTGAACTTCCCGCCGACACGCTCTCTCCAGACGTTGTCACTCAGGTCACCGTTCAAGTCAACACAGCAAATCACTCCATCGTCGTTCCAAAGATAGAGGTGGCCTTCGTGGACGATGGGCGTTGGGACGTACGGAAGGTTCTGCTTCCGTTCTGCTTTGACCGCTCCTTCTCCAGATGGATCGAATCCAACCATGTATTTTCCTCGACCTCCACTTCCACACTCTGCGAACAAAAGACCGTTTCCATAAACAGGCGATGCAACAGTTCTCATCGGCATTTCTCCAGACTGCCAAAGCTCCTTTCCGGTTTCAGGATCAAGCCCTGTCAGTCCGAGTGCTCCACAGAGACAAATCAACTGATCCTTCCCGTCGACGTTCACAATCATTGGTGTGGAATAGGAAGTTCGGCGGAAATCACGTTTGGAGGTCCAGACGGTGTCGCCGGTTTTTGCGTCAAATGCGGCAACACGACTTGGCCCCATCTGGTCACTGGGAACGATGACCTTGCCTTGATAAAGAATCGGCGAGACACCATGCCCATGCTGGCTGGTAAATGTTCCAAAGTCCCGAGTCCACTGCCGCTCTCCTTTCATGTCGTACGCGAGCAACGTGTACTTCTTTTCATCAGCAAAAGTCACGTAAACCATCTTTCCGTCAGTGGCTGGAGTTCCAGATGCGTAACTGTTCTTCTTATGAAGGTGATTGGCTTCGAGTTGTATCGAGTCTTTCCAAATGGGCTTGCCTGTTGTTGCATCCAGGCAATGCAACGTCCGAGCCCCATCAGCATCACCCGTTGAAATGAAGAGCAAGTTTTCCCAAATCGCTGGAGACGAATGGCCTTTCCCAGGAAGTTCGATCACCCACTCGTAGTCGGACTCTTTCCACTGAGCAGGAACTCCACGCAACTCACTTTTCCCCTCGCCATTGGCTCCTCGGAAACGAGGCCAGTTTTCAGCGGAGGCGGAAGCCGTCAACACGAAGAAACAGCCAAGTGCAACAATCGTAATTCGGTCAAATCGAGTCATCTGATACCTCGTCGAACGACTCTGTTGAGTTTGCAGGGTCGAAAATAATATTTGAGAGTCTGGGGTCAATTGACATCAGCATCTATAAATTGGCATCAATTCGCAATGATCCGAGCGCATAAAAAAAGCCGCCACTGACATTCAGCGGCGGTTTTTTCGGAGTACAGCTTCAAGCAGTTCGATCTGTCTTCGAAATTTCACTCAAAACCTGTGACTGTTCTCTACTCTCCGTAGAATTTCGTGAGTTCATCCGTTGTAAGCGGTTCAGCGACCGATTCGCTGGAAACGCGAGCACGGAAGCGGGTATTTCCCGAAACATCCGATTGTACTCGCACGCGGTACACGGCTGTTTTCCCTGGTCCAATTTCGGGGATTGTGCGAAAGACAACATTGCTGTTTTCGGCGATGTGTTGTGCTGGACCTGTCGCTGCAACGTAATTCACACCTGCTGCAAGTTCACATGCCAAACCAACATCATGAGCCGAAGCTGAACCTTCGTTTTTCACGCGAATTTCGTAGACCGCTTCGGTTCCAAGTTCAACAGGATCATCGAGATCAAGAACTTCAACTGAGAGCGAAGAGACTCCTTCAACTCGTGATGTGAACTCGGCGTCTGCCAAACTTCCATGCTCCGATGTTGCTCGCACGAGGTGTTTGTGTTCGCCGATTTTCTTGGCGGAGAGCGTGACGTGGATTTCACTCGATTCATCTTTCTCCAGACGTCCGACGAACCAGGTCATCAATCGCGTTCCCTGATCGTATTGAACACCTCGGTCAGCACTGACAAATTTGAAACCGTCAGGAATCTTGTGCATCACTTGAACATTACTGGTCGCAGCGGCACCGTCATTTGCAATCACCAACTTAAAGATTCCCTGTCGTCCGAGATATCGCAGACCCGGACCATCAATGGTTGCATTCAAGCTTGGTGCAATGACTGCCACTTCAGCAACAGTCTTCTGGTTCAAACCGGCGTCTGCTCGTGCCTGAACTTGAATCTGGTGATTCCCACCGGAAAGTGCTGACATCGCAAGGCGAATGTTTCGTGTCTCACCTGGATTTAACGATCCAATCTCCATTAGGAGACGATTGCCTCGAGCATGCTCCAGCCCTTCTGGAATAAGAGCCTCGATCTGAACGTTAGAGGCAATTCCGTTTCCGGGATTCGTCACGACAATTGTGTGAGAAGCACTCTCCCCGACCATCACTTGCTTTGGTCCCTTGACAGAAACTGCAAGAAGCGGTTCGGACACGGTGAACACATTACTTGCTGTTCCTGTGAAACGAACACTTGCTTTCGTTGCAATGTTTCCTCGCTGAAGAGGAAGCATCTTAATGTGAATCACTTTCTCTTCACCCGGCTTCAGTTGGGCAAACTCCCAACTCAGAAAAGTTTCACTCTTTGCTGGGCTTGGAACGGTACCAAGAAGACGAACGTTTGTGGGGAAGAACGCTTCAACTTCAACTCCAGAAGCAACCGTTTTTCCTGAGTTTTTCACCACGAGATCACAGCGACATTCCTGACCGACGTTAATCACCGAAAGTTGTCTCCACTCGATGGTCACCGAAGGTGTCTGCGGTCCGGAGATCGCTTGAACGGTCGCAACCGTGGGGGCACTCGTCAGGCTCTTCTTCGCAGGTCGACTGCGACTGAATGTCACTGTTCCAGACTGCTCAGTT
>DAOUPA010000650.1 GCA_030626405.1 Planctomicrobium sp. | reverse complement strand
TGATCCCACCCGTCGTGCTTTACTTCTACAAAGCGAACACCAGAATCTACCAACCGGCGAGCGAGCAGGCACCCTTGGCCGAATGAGTTGTCACCATACGCTTCTCGCTGTTCCTGGGACTCACCCGACAGATCGAAAGCCTGCAACTCCTTGCTCTTCATTAGTGCCAGGGCATCGTCGTAAAATCCGTTGTACGCGTTGACCCTCTTGTCGGCGAATTTTTTGCGGAAGTCGGCATCGAGTCCGTTCAGTAATGCGAGTCGCTTTTTTGCCTCAGAATTACTTCCAATAGATTTGACATCATTAATACCCTGAGTGGGATCACCGATCGCAAGAGGCGCATAGCTCGATGGGAAGAATCCATTGGCTTGGTCTGAACGACGGTTGATGCACACGCTTGATGGTAACGTGTCACTGCTTCGCCCGAGATAGTGAGAGCCCCAGGCTCCGAGGTTGGGGTGGAGGATCGTGCCTCGTTTTTCAAATGCAGTCCGCATGAAGTATTGTGCTGGTGCGTGGACACCAATCTTTGCCTCCATTGAGCGAATCAGGCAGACGCGATCTGCCACCGTTGCAAATTTTGGGAAGAAGTCAGTGACCTGGAAATCAGCTGAAGTGCGAATCGCCTTCGCTGGTCCTTTGGATTTGCCTTCTTTGGGGTCCAAAGAGTCGATATGACTCAAGCCGCCGCTGAGCATCAACCAAATCACACGTTTTGCTTTACCAAAGGCAGCGGGTTTTGGGTCGACCGGGTCTGCAGCAGCGAGCGGTGCTGCTTGGAGGACACTCAACCCGAACGATGTCGCTGCACATCGTTCGACAAATTTTCGGCGAGTGAAGGCGTCAAGTGAATTTAGTAGTTGCTTCATGGTAGATTCGATCGTTAAGCAATTCGTTGGTGAATGACAGTTGGGTAAGAATTATTGAATAAACATGAACTCACGTGAGTTCAAAAGAGCCCAGACGACGTCACCGTAATCGAGCCCCTGATCGAGTGCGGCGAGGCATTGCTTCATGTCTTGTTCACGTGGAGGACGTGAAAGCATCGCGTGATAGATCGCAGTGATCTGCATAACCTGTGTGCCTTTGGACTGAGTTGTTTGTGCACTACCAGTCTGCATGGATTGCATGTTTTTTCGTTTAGCTCTGTTTTCTTTTTTGGCGGCCTTGTTCCTGGTTGTCTCTTTTTGAGTTGTCTCGGTGTCTGACACTTTGCTCATCAGGCTTTTTGTGACTTCACCATTCATCATTGCCAATGATTCTGTGATGCCACCTTCAGTTGATCCGTCATCAGCAATTGCACGGGCTGACTGACCTGCGATCTGTAGAAAATGTGTGGGTGGCATTGGTTGTGGTAATTCTGAAGCTCTCAGCCATGAATCTTCACCGCGCAGTTTGGTTTTTCGTCCTTTCGTAGAACTCATGAAGAGACCGCGTCCACCATCACTGTTGGAGTCTTTTGTGATCTGTTGCTCAGTCAGCAATGTTTTTGCAAAGGCAAAGATTTTCTCACGGTCTTTTGCAATTTTCTTTTTGTCATTCTCAAATTCAAATGGAAAAACCAGGCGTTCAATGCTTGGAGCATGGTCTGTTTTGATCTGGTCAATCTCCGGTCCTCGTAAGAGGAGAACAATAGAGTCCCACGTCTGCTCAGCTGTCATCCGACGTAGCAGTGGGCCAGAAAATCGAAAGTCCTCACCCTCAGGTGGCGTCATGCTGGCCTGCTGTTGGTATGTCTTTGTGTTCAGTATTACTCGCTGAAATTCGCGTAGATCGAAGTCGACATCTCGCATGAGTTGGCCAAGAAATTCCAGCAGTTGCGGGTTTGTAGCCTCTTCAAGATTGTCAAGATTCGTCACCGGCTCCATCACAGCGACGCCAAAAAATTTCTTCCATACGCGATTCGCGATCGCCTCGGCGAATCGCGGGTTCTTTGGTGATGTCATCCAGAATGCGAAGAGTGTCCTCATATGGCGAGGATCGTTGGTTGTCACGTTGGCTCTTTTTACGCCCTCCCACGTTATAAACTTCGGAATAACCTTCTCGCCGGGCTTGGCATCGTCATACGCGTAGTCCTCAGGGAACACAGTCGAACGGGTGTTGTCAAAAACGACACGCTCCATGTTCGGCTGGAGCAACGTCACAAGATTCGCCTTTGAGAAACGGTCGTCACGCAGTGTTATCGCTGGCTTTCGAGTGTCGACGCGTTCAAAGTCAGTTGAGCCAAAGAAGGAAGCCATTTCGTAGAAGTCTCGCTGAGTCCATTCGGCGAATGGATGGTCGTGGCATTGGGCGCAGGCAACATTGGCTCCCAGGAATGTGGTGAGCGTGTTGGACAGGCTGTCGAGCGGCATGCTGGCATCGCGTAAGAGGTATGCGGTAGCACCATTCTCTCCAAGACGACCTTCTGCAGTGAGCATGTCATAGACAATTTCATCCCATGGGCGATTTTCCCGAAGCTGGGACTTGAGCCATGTGTGGAAGGTGTAGGTCTTTCCAATTCGATAATAGTCATCTTTCACACGAAGCATGTCTCCCAGCCAGTTGAACATGTGCGACTCGTGCCCAGGGGATTCGAGCAATTGATCAATTAACTTCGCGCGTCGGTCTTTACTGGTTTCTGCGAAAAAACGTTGTAACTCCCCGCTCGTCGGAATACGACCGATTACATCTAGGTAAACACGGCGGACGAATTGGATGTCGCTAGCGGGTGGATTCGGCTGGAGTTCATGCTTTTTTAGATCAACGGTAACGATCTCGTCGATCCGTGCGGATGCGTTGCTCATGTTCTCAGCTTGTGCATGTGTTGTTGCGATAATGAGCACCAGTAACAAGATGCGACAGGCGGTCGATATTTGAGTTGTTGACATGATTACAATTCCGAAAGTGTTTTCTCGTAACGGGAAGCGTTGTTGAAAGTGAGTCGGGATGGAGCAGCAACTTGTGTTTGTCCTAAAACGATAACTCGGATTTGATCAACGGCCGAACTAGCTGATAAATCAAGTGATAGTGTACGTCGGTCATTGCTGAGAGTCACATTGTCGCGACCTGAATCAGGCTGGTCGTCCGGACGGGCGGGTTCAATACCTCGCCGGGTGTTTCCGTAATTTCCTCGCGGATGACCAAGCAGTTCGTCGGTGCTGATGAGTTGGGCCGTACCACCGATCAGTCCGAGGATTGGCCGATTGAACGTGATCTGTCCGATGACTCTCGCACCGTCAGTTTCGTTTCGAAAGAACTCACCTATCGGATTAAGTTGCAATAGATAACTTCCAACAACCTGGCCGGCATCAATCGACTGTTTGTTGCGTCGGCCAACGCGGATGTACTGGCCAGGTTC
>DAOUPA010000475.1 GCA_030626405.1 Planctomicrobium sp. | reverse complement strand
AGACATTCACCCAGTTGGAAGTGAACATCTGAACTGTTTGGAGAGGCCATCGATGCGAGTCGAAACGCTTCGAGTGCATCTTTGATTTGTCCGGCATCGTAAAGTCGGCAGCCTTCGACGAGCCAGTCTCGATTGTCACTGAAGTCGACTTCGGACTCAGTCGTTTCTACGCTCGCAAGCCGAATTGAATGAGGCGCTTCTGTGTCTGGTTCCTGCTCAACACTCGGAGAATCACTATCAAAATCAAAAACACGTTGACCAGATGCCGGCAACACAAGCCCATGCGGGTCTCGAATGAGAACACCGAGACTGTGTGCCAGTATCTGAAGCTGTTCGAGCGGACGTTCGTCTCCGCGACGGACACTTGGAAGCCGTTTTAAGCTGCGCTCAATATCGTGTCTGGGAATGCCTGAGTCGAGTAATTCACTGAGCCGCCGCGCCGAACTGACTTCTCGAAAATCAAAATAGGGCAAGCGATGAACTTTGCGAACCGGTTGAATGAGTCCGCTTCGTTCCCAGCCGCGAATCGCATGGACCGAGATACCGAGTATCGACGAGAGCATGGCAGGTGTGTAAAGCCGATGGACTTCTTCTCGATGATCGTTCAAGCCCAGCAGTGTGAGCCATTGTGATTCATTGAGGATTTGAATGTCGGCCCCGGATTGAATCCACCGCTCCACTTGCTGGAGCTTCACCGATGGCTGCCCGTTATCTTCTAGCGGCCAACCTTCTTCGCCGATCACAAAAATCGTCAACTGCCGACTCACATAATCGGTTGCGGTTCCTCCGTTCTCTTCCACGACTTTTGCCGCTTCAGCATGCGTCATCGATGCAAGCGTACCAGTAAATGCAACTCGTTCCCCTTGCAGGCATGGCGAGCTTTGCAATTGTGGCGGATCAGAGGAAAAAAGAGGCTGAGACATGATCGACAAAGTTCAGAATTGAAACCGACAACTCTTTCCCGAACATATCCAAGAACGAGGTTCATCGCAAACTCTATGCGCAGTTTATTACAGATACTACAAAATTTGAGAGCGATGAATCGCATGAATCCCGTTTAGCCGTACACTTCAACTGTACGACAGAGCGAAAGTTCTTCTAAACAGACGTGTCCTGAATCACCAAAATCAACAATGAGTCGAAAAGCGGATGTTATCATCGTCGGTCAAGGGCTGGCAGGAACAACTCTGGCGTGGCAACTACTGAATGCCGAGTTGGAAGTAGTTGTTCTTGACCGGGAAGAAGAAACGACCTCCTCTCGAATCGCTGCCGGATTGATGACGCCGATCACGGGAAAACGTTTCGCAAAGTCCTGGTTGTGGGATCTCTTCTGGCCGGAAGCCTGCGATTTTTATCGTGAGCTCGAAAGCCGAACTCAGACTCGCTTCTTCGATGAATGCCCGATGCTGCGGCTGTTTTCTTGTGAAGAAGAGCATCAGGCTTTTGAACGGAAATTCCCTGACATTTCAACTTTGGTCACAACAACAGACCCGGGAATTCCTTCACACTTCTCCACGACTGAACATGGGGGCTTTGAAATGCAGGGAGGCCGCTTACGGGTGGCGGATTATCTGGATTGTTCGCGACGGTACTTCATGTCAAGGAATTCATACCTGCGAGAGTCGATTAGTTTTGAACAGGATATCAACATTTTCGCTGATAGAGTGGAATTACCAAGGCTCGGTTTGTCGGCGCGGTCTGTTGTTTTCTGCCAAGGCTTCCAGTCTGAGTTACCGCGTTGCTTCGAGCCTGTCCGGTTTAATCCGGCGAAAGGGGAAATTCTTCGCGTGCAGCTTGATCACGAATGTGAACGCCGCATACTGCATCGAGGAATTTGGCTGGCTCCAGATGACGAATTGTTTGCGCGAGTTGGTGCAACTTATGAATGGAAAGATCTCTCATCGGTGCCGACAGCAGCAGCTAAAGATTGGTTAACGTCGAAGCTCGATCAAGTGCTGCAAGTTGGCTACAAAGTCATCGATCAGCGAGCCGCTGTGCGGCCGACGATGCACGATTTTCGACCTGTCGTCGGTTTGCATCCTGAGTATCAACAGATCGGGATGTTCAACGGTTTGGGTTCGAAAGGGTCGCTGATGGCGCCACGTCTGGCTCGATTTTTCACGGAGAACTTATTGCACGGTACTCCAATTCTTCCGGAAGTGAGTCTCTCAAGATGGTTCAAATAACGGAAATCGCTCAGCGGTTGATTCAGAAACATGTTGGCGAAGGCGACATTGTCATCGATGCCACTGCTGGCAACGGGCACGACACGGAGTTTCTTTTGTCACTGGTCGGGAGTGAAGGACGAGTCATTGCCTGCGATCTTCAATCAGCAGCCATCGAAGCGACCAGAGCTCGATGTGCTGACCGAACGAACCTTGAATTAAGACTCGGAGACCATGCCGAAATTCTTGAGCAACTTCTCAATGACTATGGAGGGAAAATCTCGGCGGTCCTGTTCAATCTTGGTTATCTGCCAGGCGGTGACAAGTCTGTGACGACAAACAAGACAACAACAATTGCCGCGATACGATCCGGTCTAAAGCTGCTCAAACGTAGTGGCATTCTGTCGATTCTTGCCTACGTCGGGCATCCCGGCGGACAAGTGGAAGCGGACGCAGTAGAAGCTTGTCTCTCTGAATTCATTGAAACCGGAACAGGGAAGGTGGTTGCGTGGCCTGAAGAATCACTGAGCAAGTTGAGTCCGCGATTGTTTGTATTGATCCGTGAGAGAACGCAAAGTGACGCGAGTTAGAAGACATGAATTCACATTCTCTGTTTTGAAGTGCACTTAAAGTGTACGGCAAACCGTGTGGAATTGGAAAAATCTTGAAATCCGTTGTTTTTTCTGAAATTCCGCGCCCGAAAACGTCGGGACGAGGGACTAAACTGGTGTCATGTCCCTTCTTTCTCATTCAACACAGTCGAACGGTTCTCCTTCGCAAGGGTCGCAACATCAGGCGAGCGACTCTCTGGTGAGTGACGTTGAATTGTTGACTCAGTTCTTGAAGCTCAAGAACGAGTCAGCGTTTGCGGCACTGGTGGAGCGGTATGGTCAGATGGTGTTTGCAGTGTCGCTTCGCATTGTGCGGGATCGACACTCGGCGGAAGACGTCACGCAGGCAACATTTTTACTGTTGGCTCAGAATGCGAAGAAGATTAAGCGGCGAGAGGCTCTTAGCTCATGGCTGCACGGCGTGGCAATTCGTCTTGCGAAGAAAGCGTTGAAACGACGGACCCGAGAACAGGTAAGTGATGTCGTGACTGAACTGGAAGCGGCTGAAAAAACGTTCGCGGAAATTCATTCGACGTTCGAGCAACAGGTGCTCGATGAAGAGTTGCAACAGCTTCCACCACAATATCGAGAGCCGTTGGTTCTGCATTTTCTGCAAGGCAAAACTTACGAAGAGACCGCGCAGTTGCTAGGTGTCAGTATCGGTGCCATTGAAGGTCGCATGAAGCGGGGGAAGCGCGAGCTGTACTTGCGGTTGACCAAACGAGGCGTCGGACTCGGTGCGGTGCTGGCAGCTTTGAGTTGGTCTCAGGAAGCGGCTGCGGCAACACTCGGACCAGAATTTGTTCACACGATTACAGTCAACGGAATTGCAGCGTTTCAGGGAACGGCGTTCGCCCCCGGCTGCTCTCCAGAAGCTGTGTACCTCGCCGGAAAGGAAGTCACCATGTTGACGATGACAAAAATAGCACTACTGACCTGTGGACTCGCGGTCGCCACCGGCGCAGGCTGGATGACGCACGCAGGTCTCGCGGATGATGGGAAAGGTTCAAGTGCTGCGGGAGGCGCAGGGATCGGAACTGTTGTCGCTGACTCAGAGCAATCCACTGGTGGAGTTGAAGTGACTCAGGCCGCACCTTCGGAAGGATCAGGCAACTCACTGGAAGGGTTCGGCGGCGCATCAGGAGGAATTGTCGGTGAGGTCTCCTCTATAGATCAGCGACGACAGGCACTACGGACGGCGATTGATGCACTTCGGGCAGCCGAGAAAACAATCAATGAACAACAATCTGAAGGAGTGTTGGTGCAGTCCGTCAATAATCAGTGGCAGCGGGCTCAGGTTGAATTAATGCGAGCATATGAAATGCTTGCCAAACAGCAGAGCGCCAAAGGGAACCAGACAGCAGGTGCTGCAATGGGAGGGAGACTGACTCCAGCCGGAATGTCAGGCATGGGTGGAGGCATGGAAAGCATGATGGGAATGTCTGGTCAACCGCCTCAAAGAAAAGTCACCGGCGATCTGATTACGGTGGAGAAGAATCTGTCTCCACAAGTAGAAAAAATCACGAAGGCTCTTGGTGAAATCACGAATGTCGAATTTCCAGGTAACCCACTAAGTGATGTGGTTGATTACATCGGGCAGGCGCACCAAATTCCGATAATACTTGATCAAGCTGGACTATCTAATGAAGGGATTTCGGGTGACGACGAAGTCCAGCTGGTGTTGAGTGGTGTTCCTCTCCGTGATGCACTTGATTTGATGCTTGAACCACTCGGATTGACGTATGTCATCAAGAACGGTGTCATGATGGTCACGACAGGAATCAAAGCTAGTGATACTCTCGAAACGCGAGTTTATGATGTTCGTTCTCTGAATGTTGAAGACCCGGAAGCCCTCTCAGACGTGATTACTCATGGCATCAGTGGAAATTGGCACGAAAAGGATGGAGATGGAGGCGAAATCAGTTTCTTCAACGGCAGCCTTGTGATTCGCCAGACACAGCGCAGCCACGAAGAAATCGAAACGCTTTTGAACCAACTCGCCCGGCAGTTTCAGTCCGCGGCTGAAAACCCTCAATGGCCTGCGAAAAAACGACCGATTCCTGTCGTTCCCGGTGGCATGGGCGGTGGAGGATTCGGCGGAGGTCAGGGGGGCGGCCAAGGTTACTTTTGAAAAAAACGATGTGACATCGCTGCGTTGAACAAGCTGTTTTACTTTTTAAAAACTCGCGTTGCAAATTTTGGAACTCTGATTACAACGATGGTTCACTCCATTTAGGAATGCCGATCGAATCGGCTTGCTTTTGAAACTGCACATGGAACGGTCGAAATGGAAGCATTTCGGCTTCTTCATTGACCATCAACGGAACTGTTTCCTCCCACCATTGGTCATAGCGCTTCAGGAGTCGCTCGACAATTTCCGGATGTTCACTTGCAACATTCGTCGTTTGCCCTGGGT
>DAOUPA010000292.1 GCA_030626405.1 Planctomicrobium sp. | reverse complement strand
GCGTCTCGTTTGAGGAACGATTCGCAAAGGTCACCGATCAATCCGACAACACCAATGATGCAACCGTAGGCTACGGAGCAGTACCAGGCGGGTGGTGACCAAGTGGCGTTGAACATCGGTGTTGCAAACTGTAGCCATAGCCATCCGCAAAGTCCGGCACCCAGAACGGCTCCTATCGCTCCTTCGCGTGTTTTTCCTGGGCTCAACCTCGGCGCCAACTTAGTCGTGCCAATGAGCCTTCCGAGAGTATAAGCCCCGATGTCGCCACCCTTCGCGCAAACTAGCAGCGAACCAAGTACTAAGTAGCCGGCCTCATGACCAGCGATCCACCGCAGTTGAGCAGTAATCGCGAGGAGAACACCAACGTAGCTGACAATCAAAATCTCAGTTCCGAGTGTTTCAATGTTGCCACCGGGGCCGCGAAATCTTGCCGCTTCTGACGCACAAAGCAACATCACAGCGAAGGCATAAACAAGTGCGACAAAATTCAAATCTGCAGAAGTGCTGGCATGTTGTCCGAGGTGAGGAATCCAACTGGCAAAGACAATCGCCGCTGCACAACTGAACATTGCCGGAAGTTGAAGTTTCCTGGAACGGTCACGAAAAAGGTCTGCACATTCCCAAACACTACGGATTACGAGTACTTCGGCAAACACCAGCAAAAGAATTGCCGCCGAACCACCTCGCGCATCAAGGTAGAAAATGCCAATCAGCAAAGGAATCAGAACTGCGGAAACTGCGAGTCGCCAGGCGAGCATGAAAAAACTTTTAGAGAATCAGAACATGTACGAACGAATAATGACGAATATTTCTGTAGAGAAGGAGTATCATCAGGTTGCGATTGAAACGCAACAATGCTGGGCGATCGATTCCCGATTCACTTGGGGTTCTGTGGCCCTCGGACTATCCTCTCATCGCTGCCCACATCGCATTCCTTGAAAAATTCCATGCCAATCAAAGTCTGTTTTGTTGCTCTGAATGCCTATCCTGCTATCGATCCTACGGTTGCCGGGAGCTTTGGGGGGATCGAGACTCGGTCCTGGCTCTTCGCCCGTGAATTGGCGACACTTCCAGGTTTCGAAGTTTCCTTCCTCGTCAGGCATTGGCACCCATTGAGGCAAAAATCGTACGAAGGTGTCACCTTGCACCTGATGCGAGATCGGTTCTACCCAGTTCGAGATTCGCTTCTGTCAAGAATTGAACGTCTCGACCATTTTCCCTGGATGCAGTTGCACCGACCTCAATTATCGGATGCGTTTTTCCTGCCGTTGTTGGCAGGGATGAAGGCGATGAAGCGCAAGCCAGACCCATGCGAGCCATCATCGCTGATCGAAAACATTGATGCTGATATTTTTCTGACGTTCGGAGTTCAGAGTTTTTCAGCAACGGTGATTGCGACCGGCAAAGCATCTCACCGGCCTGTGACACTCTTTCTGGGATCTGATAGTGATCTCGATGAACAGTATCTCCCAGGCGGAGACTTCGTCAGCGTCTACCGTGATCGAGCTGATGTATGCTATTGGGCGATTCAAAATGCGGATCTCATTTTTTGCCAAACGAAATCCCAGCAACAACGATTAGAGTCTTTGTTTCATAGAGAGAGCCAACTGATTCGCAATCCCGTTGATGTTCAGCAATGGGATGAACTCGCTACACAAGAAGTTGAAGAAAAACTCCACGGAAATCTGCGTCGGTACGCACTTTGGGTCGGTCGGGCAGATGCCGTTCACAAGCAACCGCAAGTGCTCTTGGAAGTCGCAAAGCTTTGTCCAGGTGTAGATTTTTTGATGATCATGAATCGACGAGATGACATCGTCGAAGTCGCAATCAAACAGTCCGCTCCTGCGAATGTGCAGATTGTTGACCACGTCCCATTTGCAAAAATGCCCGCGATTTTCTCCAAGGCGGCAGTGCTGGTGAATACGTCGTCGCTCGAAGGTTTCCCGAACACCTATCTTCAGTCCGCGACTTCAGGAGTCCCGATTGCATCATTGAATGTGGAAACGGACTTCCTGAAAGCGTCTCAATCCGGAATGTGTGCTGAAGGAAATCTTGACAGATTGGCTGAGTATGTTCAGGAAGTTTGGAACGATGAAGTGACCATTGCTCAAAGCGGAAAAGAATACGTCGCCGAGCATCACGACTTACAGCGGCAAACAACGATTTTAGCAAATGCACTCAAGCGGTGATTCAGTGTTCAATATTTACGGTCACTGCTCATGGATCGACAGAATGGTCACGGTTTAGAATCTATCTCAATAGCCTGCCGCCGATCTGACAAAATTGAATACGTGAACGGCAACTTCACTTCTTGCCGAAGCACAGAATCTTTCCGTCTGAACTGTCTGTGCCGATGACTAGATAACCGTCGGCGATCGCAGGAGATCCGGTGATCGATTGCTTGGCTGGGAATTTCCAGACTTCTTTTCCATCGGCGAGTGAAACTCCATAGACATTTCGATCCGCTGAACCGAAGTAGACACGATCCCCGGCAACGACCGGTGAGGAATCGATTCGACCGCGCGTCTGAAAAGACCAGTTGTGTTCGCCGGTTTTCCGGTCGAGACAATGAACGTGTTTGTCTCGACTTCCGATGATGACGAAATCTGCTGTGACTGCTGGTGAAGATCGAATCTGTTGGCTCCGTTTCGGGATTTCGAAGTCCCAGACTTCGCCGGGTGTTTCCCAGTCCAAGGCAAAGACTCCGCCACCATCGCTACCAAAGTACAGGATGTTGTTCTCAACTGCGGCAGCTGCCAAGAGGAGCGCTTCGAGCGGAACTTCCTTGGCAGTCGTCCCGTTCTCAATATCAAAAACTCTGAGGACAGGTTGATCGCAGCCTGTCGTGAATGTGTACTTACCAGCAATTGTTGGGGTCGCATTGACCGGTCCGTGCGTCTCCGCCCGCCAGACCTCTTCTCCTGATTTCGTTTTGAAGCAATAGAGGAACCCGTCGTGTGACCCAAAGATGACCTTGTCACCGACCACTTGAGCACCTCCAACGATTTCTCCATCTGTTTCGAACGTCCAGCGTTTCTTACCAGTTGCTCGCGCAATGGCGTGAAAGGTTCCGAAATCGTCACCGACAAAAACTGTTTCGTCATCGAGAGCCAATGGAGCATTAAAGCCTGGCGCGATATCGTTGTCAGCGACCATTTCCACCGACTTGTAAGTCCATTCCTTCTTGCCGGTCTTCAAGGCAAAGCAGTGAACTTCACCGCTGAGCGTGCCGACGAATGTTTTTCCATCCGCAATCACTGGAGTTGAAGCTGTTCCGTCCGGCGTCACGAATTCCCAAAGCAGTTCCAGCTTCTTTGGTAGCGGACTGGTTGCAATGCCGAGATTCTGTAATCCATTGCGAAAAGAGACCCACGACTCGTGTTCTTTTTCGGCAGCAGACGCATGCGAAACGCCGAAAGTGGCGATGATCATCAATGCGATCATAACGACCTTGGTTTGTCGAAAAGGACTCAGTATGCACATCGATACAACTCCAGAAATGACTCAACACTGACTGGTCGGGGATTGTTTTTGCCGGTCCATTGTTCGGCAGCTTCGCTTGCCATGATCTCGAACAGTGACTCGTCGACTTCGCATTCTGACAGGCTTGTCGGCTGCTGAGCCTGTCTAACCAGGTCGGTGATAAAATCGGCAAGATGATCGGTTGCCTTCGCATCTGATTGCTTGCAAATTCCTGCATCCTCGGCAAGCTTCCCATACAATTCCGCAATCTCCGGGACTGCTCCATTGTACCGAATCACATGCGGAAGCAAGACGCCGACAGCAATTCCATGAATCAGGTCGCAATGCGCTGACAGCGGATTCGCCAAAGCATGCGTTGCCCCCAGCATTGAATTTTCAATCGCAGCCCCAGCAAAATGAGCACCGATAAGCATCGATCCATTTGCTTCAACATTTTGTGGTTCAGCCAGCGATGTCAAAAACGCTTTGCTCAATCGCCACCACGCCTTGCGGCTGAAGAGTTGGGAAACAGGATTTCGTTTCTTGGCGACAAAGCTTTCAACCGCATGACTGATTGCATCAATGCCGGTGGCAGCCCGAACCGAATTTGGCATTGTCAGAGTGAGATCAGGGTCGAGAATTGCGACTCGCGCTGCCGCCTTTTTATCGCCGCAGGCCATCTTCATGTGTGTGTTTGGATCGGCAATGATCGCGAACGACTGCGCTTCGCTGCCAGTTCCAGAGGTCGTTGGAACCGCAATGAGCGGCAGCATCGGCTTCGTCGCTTTACCAACACCTTGATAGTCGGACATCTTCCCGCCGTTCGTCAGCAGAAAGTTGATCCCTTTCGCGCAGTCCATGCTGCTTCCGCCTCCCAGCCCAACAATGAAATCGACATCAGCTTCACGAGCGAAGACGACACCAGCTTCAATGTCGTCCGTCGTTGGATTCGGATGCACGTCGTCGAAGACCGCGACGTCAAGCCCTGCCGCCGCCAGATACGACTTCGCCCGGTCTTCATGACCAGCCGCTTTCAACCCCTGGTCTGAAACAAGCAGCACCTTCGACCCGCCGAACTCTTTCACAAATTCCCCCAACCGACAAAGCGTACCTTGACCGAAGATAACACGGGTGCGTGGATCAAAATCAAACTCTGGTGTCTGCATAACCGTTTGGTGGGAAAGTCTGGGGATGGAAGATCGCGATGACGAATTGTAGACGGGAATCTACTCCACAATATTCTATCCGTTCTCAATTCATCCGGGAAGTAATGGCAGGGTGGGTGAAGTACGCGTGTCTTGAGTTTGGTGTGTTGCGCAAGCTTAAAAAGTGAGTGCATCGTTCAGGTTGGATCACAGTTCAGTTCGCGTACGTAACCCACCATTTACAAACGG
Organism: Planctomicrobium sp.; assembly: GCA_030626405.1. Classification (GTDB taxonomy): domain Bacteria; phylum Planctomycetota; class Planctomycetia; order Planctomycetales; family Planctomycetaceae; genus Thalassoglobus. Next base: position 3,962 of record DAOUPA010000292.1, on the reverse strand, counting down.
CTTGCTTCACCCACCCGACTACTTTTGATTCTAGTAATTTCGTTGACGTTGAATCACCCCAGTCGACCGAATTGACGGTCCAGTTCCGAGCGAGTTAGTTTGAGAGCGGTTGGACGACCGTGTGGGCAATGGTGATGGTCGTCACACAAATGCCGTTGAGCCAATAGCGACTCCATCTCTTCAAACGTCAACCGCTGACCGGCCTTGATCGCTGCTTTACAGGACATCATTTGGAGTAGTTCATCAATCAAGTCGCGGCGGTCGAGTTTCTTGCCCGACGATTCGAGAAGCTCGACGATATCGCGCAGCAATGTTTTTGGATCGGCTTTGGAGAGCAGCGTCGGGTAACCTGTGAGTGCAATCGTGCTGCCGCCGAATTCCTGAATCAGCAGACCGAGTTCTGCCAGCAATTCTGTTTGATCGAGAAGCGTACTCGCCTCGCGGCTCGACAATTCGACAGTAATCGGCATCAGCAATTTTTGAATCTCAACGCCGCCAGAGAGCATACGTCTCTTCAATTGTTCGTACATGATTCGTTCATGCAAGGCATGCTGATCGATGACTATAATTCCTTCCGTGGTTTCCACGACGAGATAGCAATCGTGAACCTGCATCGCCCGAATTTCGGCCGCTGCACTCGCTGGATGTTCCAACCCTTCCGGCGAATCGAGGTGAGTCACACCGCCCGATTTCGATGATTCGCTTCCTTCGCCTTCAGACAAAGATCCTGTCGAAGATAAATCACTTTGCTGTTCTGCGGACGAAGGCGCGTCTGCTGGACCTGCCAACTTGTTCACCGCTTCAAACAATGACCCGTGCTTTTTGTATTCATCGAGTCGAGTCTTCGCCCACGAGACCAACTCCCGCTGCATCTCTTTCGGCTCTGCAGGTGGACCTGTCGCTTCGCCGGAATCTCGATCAACTGTCAATTTGGAGTCGAGGTCCATCGCCAGGAATTTGTTCCGTAGCGTCGAAAGCATCAGTCGATACAAAACCTGCGAATCCTGAAAGCGAACTTCCGACTTCGTAGGATGCACATTCACATCGATGAAACTCGGATTCACATCGAGAAACAGGAACGCCACCGGATGCCGCCCGACCATGACCAACCCGCGGTAACCTTCTCCGAGAGCATGTTGCAGAGAGCGGTCTTGAATCCAGCGACCGTTCAGGAACAGGTACTGCCCTTTGCGAGTCGACTTGTTTTGTGATGGATGAGCGACATACCCCCAGAGGCGAGTCCCCTCGTGTTCGGCTTCAACCCAGATTAAATTCTGTGCGAGCTCACTGCCGTAGAAGAGTTCGAGACGCTCGATCAGTCGATGCGTCGCTGGTAGTTCGTAAACCGTTTTTCCATTATGCCGCAGCACCATATGCAGGTTCGGATTCGCGAGCGCCACACGCGTGAACTGTTCGGAGATGTGACCGAACTCCGTCCCTTGCGTTTTCAAGAACTTCCGCCGGACAGGAGTGTTGCAGAAGAGTTGCCGGACTTCAATCTGCGTTCCTTCCGGACAGCCACACGCTTTCGGTTCCTTGAGGATTCCTCCCTGAACTTCGAGTTCAACGCCGACAGTCTCACCATGCTGTTTCGTACGCAGGCGAAACTGTGAAACTTCCGAAATCGACGCCAGCGCTTCGCCACGGAACCCCATTGTTTGGACGCTGAACAGGTCGTCGGCATCGGAGATTTTGCTGGTCGCATGGCTGGCGATGGAAAGTTCAATGTCGTCCGGGTGAATTCCTTCGCCATCGTCGACGATACGAATCAGTTCCGCTCCACCTTGTTCGATGTCGACTTCGATGCGAGTTGAAAGAGCATCAACCGAATTTTCCAGCAACTCCTTCACCACGCTGGCAGGACGTTCAATCACTTCTCCGGCGGCGATTTTGTTAATCACACTCGCAGAGAGTTGATGAATTCGGGTTTCGACATCCGTGTGCGTTGAAGGCATGATTTCTATGAAGTCACTTCGTAATAAACTCAAAACTGCATCACTCCGTACACTTAAAGTGTGCGGCTCAACTTACACATCGCAGAGCGCGACCGCTTCTGCGAGTCCTTCCCACGGGTCGCGGGTCGGAATGAATTCCTGCCCGACGTAGCCTTTGTAGCCGACATCGAGCAACGCCTGCATCACGGCGGGGTAGTTGATTTCCTGCGTATTGTCGAGTTCACCGCGACCAGGGTTTCCTGCCGTGTGAATGTGACCGATCCAGTCTTTATGTTGCTGAATGCGACGAATTACATCGCCGTTCATAATCTGCACATGGTAAATATCAAACAACAACTTCACGTGCGATGAGCCGACTTCCTTGAGGATATCGATGCAATAATCGCAGTCGTCCCCCTGATAGCCAGGGTGACCTTTCATGCGATGGGTGTCGTCGCGAGTGTTGAGCATTTCGAGGCAGACAACAACGTCGTTCTTCTCGGCATCGCCTGCAATCAGTTTTAAACCTTCAACACAATTCTTCGCCCCTTCTTCTTTGGAAAGGCCGTTCGCCATGCCGGTGAAAGTGATCACGCTTTTGACGCCGAATTCCTTGCACTGCCCGATCCGCAATCGCAACTTCGCGAGACACTCGTCCCATTCGTTTCTGTTATTGAATCCAATCGGGAAGCCGTGACAATTTGCAATTGCACAAGTCAGACCATGTTTTTTCAACGTCGGCCAATGCTTCGGATCAATCAACTCGATACTCTGGCAACCAAGCTTCGCGGCAACCTGAGCATACTCATCAACATCCGGCCAGGCTTTGTTGTAACACCAATTCACCAGCGACTGCTTGATCCGCTGATTCGTCGCCACCGGCCCAGCTTTTTCCTTCGCAGCAAAACTACTTTGCCCCCCGACTGCCGTTGCAACTGCCAAACCGGACGCAGACCACTTCATCCAGTCCCGACGAGTGATTCCACACTCTTGTTGTTCGTTTGCCATGACAATGTCCCTGCAATAATTGATTTCGTCGTCTAATTTCGAGGCATACGCCTGTTGGTTGTTCTCAGATTCGTAGTCTACTCTCTGTCAGGTGTGAATCTCAACTGGACAACTGAATCGTGAATGGTCGGACTCGGCGAAGCGATAAATCGCCTGTGTTTTTCATTTCATTGATAGATAATGTCCCATGAAACAACTCCATCGTGTCGAGTTATTCGCAAATTGACTTCCATCCCCCATAGGCGATAGAATCATGCTCAACGTGTTGGGGGCATTCGGGCCAACCTCTTGGGGCATCGGGTTCAGTTGTCTTCTTCCGACGTTTCGATGGATCGCCTCTAAGGTCAACTTGAATTTTGGTCGGTCGTGGTGGTCGTCTTTTGGGCATAGAAGGATTTAGGGAAGAGTCAAGAAATTATGTCGGGCTACCAAAAATATATCGAACTTTCTGACCAGGAACTCTCAGTGTTGAGGGAACTCGAAGAGAACTACGAAGCAGGCAAAACCTACATCCCGAAAAATAAGTTGAATTCTGTGAGCAGTTTGGAGCAATCAGAGAAGAACAAAATCTTTCGTAAATTCGAAAGTCTTGGATTCTTACTCAATCGTGGAAATGTGATTACGGAAAAGGGAGTTGAGTACCTGCACGATCTCGGTAATCCACCTCTGAAAGATCATTGGGTTAGACCAGCAACGAAGTTCGAGAGCGAACAGTGTTCAACTCCTATGATTCCCTACGTGAAAATCATGGTAGTCTTGATTTTGCTGATCGTATTTCTTGAATGGATTTTAGCTCCGTTCCCCAATTGAAACCCTTCACTCGCATTTATGCACGGGAAATTTGCACGCTTTTGGGGTGATGAGAGTGTTCTGAAGTGCGGTAGGATATTGATGGGCTAGCCATGCGGTTTTCGAATTTCGACCACCATCCACGGGTAAGAGATAAAGCGGTTAAGGAGATAAGTTGTAAGTTCTCGACGGACGGAAAACTTCTAAGCCCAGCGAAGTGTTTACTGGACT
>DAOUPA010000070.1 GCA_030626405.1 Planctomicrobium sp. | reverse complement strand
GAATCAGGAACTTCCGGAGATGACCGCACCTCCTTGTGTTCCGAGCGATGGTGCGTTTTACCTGAACAGCCGAGTGAGGTTCAAAGACATTCGCGACGGTTTCTCGCAAACCATGATCCTCGGTGAGATTTCCTCTCGGCTTGATTTTCCACAAGAAGGAGTTCAAGGAAGATCAAGAACAGGAAAGGTTCCTCTCGCTGGCGGATCAAACTGGGCAGGCGTGACTGATCCTCTCTTTCAGGATCAGGTATTGACGGCAACGATTGATGGAATCAATCTCGCCGACGATTCTGGTCATTCCTCAGGGATCAACAGCTATCACAACGGCGGGGCGCATGCCGCTTTCGCCGATGGTTCGATACGTTTTCTCTCGGACAAAATCGATTCCAGCCAGACACGTCCATTCGGAGTATTACAGCACCTCTCAACGATCTATGGCGACGACACGACCGCTGAATTTTAATCGCTGTTGCGGAATTCATTCTTCTGTGAGACATTATCACGCCTGTGGTTAAGCTTGTCGCATTTCTTACAGTCTTCTTCTGTAAAGCGAAATGTGACATTGTAATCCAAGAGTGGAATAACATTAAGGAGGCTCCGGTCTCTGCAATGTTCTACATACTAGAGGAATGAGTTGTGTCAAACGCGCCTGATGGATATCCGAATATCATTCTCTCCGGAACAGATCGCGATCTGCCAGAGCTTTTCAAGAACGACTACACGAAATACAGCGACGAACGATTACTCTTCAATGGTCGCAAGGCATATCTGGAAGCTGTCTTTGAAAACGTGACTGGGCGAATGGTCGCCCGAAAGACTCTCCGGCACGAATTGAGAAAAGACAAGGAAGAGCGCCGCCGTTTCTTACGCGAAGCTCGCGTGACGGCTCAGCTTTCTCACCCAAACACCATTCCCGTTTACGAAATTGGTGAAACGAAAATGGGATCGCTTTACTTCGCAATGAAACTGCTGCGTGGCGAAGATCTCTACGAAGCGGTCAAGCGCCTCTCTCAACACGATCCAAGTGCGATTCAGGCATTTACATTGTCAGCATTGGTGGATATTTTTCTACAGGTCTGTCAGGCGCTAGCTTTCGCTCACGCGCACGGTGTGATCCATCGAGACATCAAACCTGAAAACGTTTGGCTTGGACAATTTGGTGAAGTGGTTCTTTTGGATTGGGGTGTTGCAAAAGTGTGGGGAGTGGAAGACCCTGCCTGGGAGCCAGAAGATTTTCAACCGATTTCAGATGATGAAACAGTTGACCGCCAGCAACTCCGGACTTTGACTCGCTCCGGGCAACTGCCAGGGACCCCGTTGTATATGTCTCCCGAGCAAATCCTCGGACATAAAATGATCGACGAGCGCTCTGACATTTTCAGCATGGGTGTGATGCTCTACGAACTGATGACACTCAAGGAACCGTTCCACGGAGTGACTGTTCGGAAAACGTTTGACCTCATTATCCACGACGAGCCGGTTCCACCACGCGAGCGATCACCTGAACGCAACATTCCAGAATTGTTCGAAGCGATCATTCTGAAGGCGATGTCAAAAGAGAAAAAAAAACGGTACCAGTCTGTTCAGGAGATGGCGAGTGACATCCGCAGCGCCCGCGATGCCGTTCAGTAGAGAGAACTTCGATCTTATCTTACGAATCATGTGAAGAGTTCGCTGTCTCCTTTATCATCTTGAATAAAAAACTCCCGGTCGCGTTATCAACACGACCGGGAGTTGGGTCTTTAGATCATCAATTCAAGACTACAGGTTGGCACAAGCGCCCTTGACAGTCTTGATAATGACGGCAGCAACCTTGTAAGGATCGGCATTAGATGCTGGGCGACGATCTTCGAGCCAGCCTTTCCAGCCGGAGTCGACAGTCGCGATTGGAATTCGGATCGAAGCACCACGATCCGAAACACCATAGCTGAACTGGTCGATGCGTTGCGTTTCGTGCAAGCCGGTCAAACGCTGATCGTTTTCAGCGCCGTAAACCTCGATATGTTCTTGAACAACCGGTGCGAATGCTTCACAGATTGTGTCGTAAGTCTCTTTTTTACCCGCGGTTCTCAAAACTGTATTTGAGAAGTTGGCGTGCATTCCGGAACCGTTCCAGTCTCCCTGCATCGGTTTACAATGCCAGTTGATCTTGTAGCCGTATTTCTCGCCGCATCGTTCGAGGAGGTAACGGGCGATCCAGATTTCATCGCCAGCTTTAGCAGCTCCTTTGGCGAAGCATTGGAATTCCCATTGCCCCATCATCACTTCGGCGTTGATTCCTTCAATGTTCAACCCCGCTTCAATGCACTCATCGAGGTGTTCTTCAACCAAATCTCGACCAATCGCAATTCCTGATCCGACGGAACAGTAATATGGACCTTGAGGTCCAGGGTATCCCTCAGCCGGGAAACCAATCGGGCGATTGATACTGACGTCCCAAATTGTGTATTCCTGCTCGAAGCCGAACCAGAAATCATCATCATCGTCTTCGATCTGGGCGCGACCGTTTGACTCATGCGGAGTTCCGTCAGCGTTCAGGACTTCTGTCATGACCAGCCAACCGTTTTTGCGGGCGGGGTCACGGTAGAGAGCGACAGGTTTCAACAGGCAGTCCGATGCGCCCCCTTCAGCTTGTTCGGTCGAGGAACCATCGAAGCACCACATTGGGCAATCTTCAAGTGTGCCGCCAAAGTCAGCGACAACCTTTGTTTTTCCACGGAGAGTTTGTGTTGGCTTGTATCCGTCCAACCAAATGTATTCGAGTTTTGCTTTTGAGCTGCTCATTGCAATAATCCTTAGTGGTTTTCTGTCACCTGACGTCAACAGGGTTTTAGCAGGGTGATACCCTGCAAACATAAACTTTAGAGTCCGATTTTCGAGCGTGGACGTCAGAACTACAACGCCCGAAGGGTTCGGTCATCGAGAAGTAAGATTCCCATCAAGAAATCAAAACAACTTGACTAGTTGCTTCCTGCTGAAGAATGGGGACCGCATCTGCTAGTCCGACAGGCTTCCATGCACACTTACCGTGCAGATCTGCCTGTCACGTTGCACTTGTCCTTGCAGAAACTGCTTAAATGCAACACCCAAAGTCTCCTGAAACATTACTGAAAGCAATGCTTGTACCAATTGTACGCCTTTCACTTCAGCCGACAATGTTACCGACAAACAATCTCGAATTCCAGCAAACCGATGGTTCGTATCAAAACCGAGTAATATCATGGATTTCGGTGGGATTCGTCGGAACTAGAAATGAGACTGCTGGACAAAATGCCAGAGATTTTTCGACTCCGACATCAGGGTGAGTTGATCCAAATCTCGAAATTCGTCATACATGAGGAATCGACTCTCCATACCAAAGCATTCAAGGGACTCCCATGTCACGTTTTTTCATAGTTATCTCATCAGTCGTCTGCCTTTCAACGAACATTTCGGCGCAACATCCGATTCAGTTTGAAGTCAAGAATCTGGCTGTCGATGCCAACGAAGGCTGTGCCGTTGCCGACTTCGATGGGGATGGAAAGCTCGATGTCGCTGCCGGACGTTTTTGGTTTCGCAATGGTGACTGGGTCGCCCGACCTGTACGTGCCTTCGATGATGTGAATGGTTACGTGCATTCGAATGGCGACTTCGCCTACGACGTCAACGGGGACGGCAACGTCGATATCGTCGCTGGTGGGTTCTTCCAAACCGAAGTTTACTGGTACGAAAACCCCGGCGCCGAAGCGATCAAACAAGGCTTCCTTTGGCCTGAAAAACTTCTGGTCGACACCGGATTCAGTCAGAACGAAGCGAGCTTCATGCACGACTTCAACAAAGATGGGAAGCCTGAATGGATCTCCAATAGCTGGAACAAAGAGAACCCTGTGATTATCTGGTCATTCACGGAAGAAGAACGTGAAGTCGAGGCGAAACAGGGGAAAAAGACCGTTAAGAAAAAAGTCAAGGTTCCTGCCTTGAAGCGAACACTCGTCAACGAAGGTGGTCAGGGGCATGGGTTCGGTTTCGGGGATATCAACAACGATGGACACGAAGACATTCTGACCGGCACCGGCTGGCATGAAGGACCGGATGGTGATCCACTTGCAGACGCGTGGGTCTACCACGCCGACTGGGACGCTCACTGGAGCGATCCGGTCATTGTTCGGGACATGAATAACGATGGCAAAAACGACATCGTCTGGGGCAATCCGCACGACTTCGGTCTGCTCATCTGGTTCGCCGATGGAGTCGACAAGGACGGCAAGCTGAAGTTTCGTGAAGAAGTCATCGACAAGGAATTTTCGCAGTTGCACTGCATTTTATTTGCTGATCTCGATGGGGACGGAACCGAAGAATTGATCACCGGCAAACGAGTCCGGGCACACAACGGGAACGATCCCGGCGGCAAAGAAGATCCACTCGTCTGCTACTACACGATTGACAAAGCAGGCAAGTTCACGAAGCACATCATCGAGAGCGGCAGCGTTGGCATCGGCCTGCAAATCCGAGTCGCTGATATCGATGGCGACGGCGACCTTGACATCGTTGTCGCTGGCAAAGAAGGGACACAGATCCTGTTCAGTCAGTTAAAGTAGCCTTTGCTTTTCGTCCTGCAGTATTGGAAAACTCGCAATGAGTGATTCACTGCCAATCCACTTTCTGCCAATCGATCCTGTAGTCGATCCACATAAAGATCAGGAAATGGAGCCGCTCATTGGTGCAGGCTATGCCTGTCGTGAGCAATCGGGACTACTCGTTTGTGTCTCCAGGAACTGGTGGCATCTTAGTGAACTTGAAGATGCTGCCAGGCGGTTGAATTCCGAGTCACTCAACTTCCTATGGGGAAGTGAACAGGCGCTCGTTCTTGAAACTCGTGCCATTGCAGACGCGATCACAATGTTAGTGATGGTTCTCGCCGAGGCATCCGATGGCTCGGATTCACTAGGCACAACATCAATGATGGAGTCGTACCGAACCTCAACTCGGCAAGCACACGACAACGCTGAATTTTCTAATGAAGATCAACAACTCTTCATGCAAGCATACCTGAAAGCAGAAATAAAACTTGATGTTGATTGTGAATATCAAGGAGATGATGGAGAGATCGTTAGCTACTTTTCGTTTCTGAAATCGCTCTTCGACTGCCTTAACGGTTGCCTGCTGAACGGGAAGTCTCTGCTGTACTACCAGGTCTTTCCGTGAGCCAAGAAAGACTTCAAAGGGCAAAATCACACCTCATTCAACGAGAAACACCAAAGTTTTTGCTGAGAAAACGCAGACTAGGGTACACATGCACCGTGAACGGGAGTATACTGCATCTGTAGATTTGTTCATTTCCCCTTTCGGATAGAATGCTGGAAACCCCGTCAAGGAGTTCTTCAATGGCTGATCAGCCCAAATTGACACAGCGCCAACAGGCGATTTATGACTTCCTTAAGGATCGAATCATGAATCGAGGGTATGGACCAACTGTCCGGGAAATTGGATCGGAGTTCGGGATTAAGTCTCCGAACGGAGTGATGTGCCACCTGAAAGCTCTGGAAAAGAAGGGGTTAATCACCCGCGAGCAGAACATGTCACGGGCGATTCAACTCACGGAGAGCCTTAATCGAGGGAAAACGAGCCTTCCATTGATGGGGCAAATCGCTGCCGGTGCTCCGGCTCTCGCAGTCGAAGACCGTGAAGAAGTCGAATTTGGTGAACTCTTCACGGATGACGACCACTTCTGCCTGAAAGTCAGCGGCGAATCGATGATCGAAGCTCACATTGCCGACGGTGACTATGCCATTATTCGCAAACAGTCTACGGCACATTCCGGGGAAATTGTCGCAGCTTTGGTTGATGGAGAAGATGCGACACTTAAGCATTTTTACCGTGAAGAGGGCCGCTATCGACTCGAACCAGCCAATTCCACGATGGAGCCGATTTACAGCGACGATGTCGAAGTTCTCGGAACCCTCGTTGGAGTGATTCGCCGTTATTGAGTTTGGATTATGGAAGCGTTCACAAATCGCCACACGGTTTGTGGCCCAGCACGCAAGTTTTCTTTCACGAATTCGTCACATCTTGGCTGAGTTCGCTGAGCAAATCTTGTCCCAGTGAGGGAACAGGGCTAGAATCTGATTCAGGTCGAGAATTCCTTTCAGTTCCAGAATATGCTTCTGGGGCAACACCAGATGTTCGATCCAGGCAGGAAGCTTGCGAAAACATCTTTGGTGACCTGTGGCGTGGAGATTGTTTCTCCACGGTTTTCGAGGGGAATTGAGTCGGCCAATAATCAGGAGTCAGATGATGTACGAACGTTTCACCGATCGAGCGCGGAAGGTCATGCAACTGGCCAATCAGGAAGCTCAACGGTTTAATCATGAATATATTGGGACCGAACACATTCTGCTGGGCCTCGTGAAAGAAGGTTCGGGAGTCGCTGCGAACGTTCTGAAAAACCTCGATGTCGACCTTCGCAAGATCCGTATTGAAGTCGAAAAAATCGTCCAGTCTGGTCCCGATCTCGTGACAATGGGCAAGCTTCCACAAACTCCTCGCGCAAAAAAAGTGATCGAGTATGCGATGGAAGAAGCTCGCAACCTCAATCACAACTACGTCGGAACTGAGCACCTGCTGCTAGGACTCTTGCGAGAGCAAGAAGGAGTTGCCGCACAGGTTCTCATGAACCTCGGCTTGAAACTCGAAGACGTTCGGGAAGAAGTCCTCAACCTTTTGGGACATGGACTCGAAGGTGCAGAACAGTCCGAACGCGGGACCGGCCCTTCAGCAAAATCCGGCAAAAGCAAAACGCCTGCTCTCGACAGTTTCGGTCGCGACCTGACTGAACTCGCTCGTCAGGGAAAACTGGATCCGGTCATCGGCCGTTCTGAAGAAATCGAACGGATCACACAGGTTCTCTGTCGTCGCCAGAAAAATAATCCCGTCCTCCTTGGAGAAGCTGGAGTCGGAAAAACCGCCATCGTTGAAGGCTTTGCTCAGATGGTTATTGATGGCAACGTCCCTGAGATTTTGCGAGAGCGGAGAATTGTCGTTCTGGATCTCGCAATGATGGTTGCCGGAACCAAGTATCGTGGTCAGTTCGAAGAACGCATCAAAGCGGTGATGAACGAGGTTCGGCGTGCGAAAACCGTCATCCTGTTCATCGACGAATTGCACACATTGGTCGGAGCTGGTGGTGCGGAAGGGGCGATTGACGCTTCCAACGTTCTCAAGCCTGCGCTAAGCCGTGGCGAACTGCAATGTATCGGGGCGACCACACTTGATGAGTACCGGAAGTACATCGAAAAAGATGCTGCTCTCGAACGGCGTTTCCAGATGGTGCTCGTCGAACCTCCGAATAAGGAACAAGCCGTCGAAATCCTCAAAGGACTTCGCGATCGTTACGAGGCTCACCACAAAGTGCAGTACACGGATGACGCCCTTGAAAAGGCAGTCGAGCTGTCAACGCGGTACATCACCGGTCGCTGCCTGCCCGATAAAGCTATCGATGTCATTGATGAAGCAGGTGCACGAATTCGACTTAAATCCATGGTCCGTCCGCCAGATTTAAAAGAACTGGAAGAAGACATCGAACGGCTGAACACTCAAAAGGAAGAAGCCGTTGCCAATCAGGATTTTGAAAAAGCCGCCAACTTGCGAGACAAGGCGGACAAGCTGAAGAAGAAGAAAGAGTCCATTACCAGTGAGTGGCGACAGAAGTCACAGGAGACAGACGGCGTCGTTGATGTCGAAGTGATTTCCGAAGTTGTTGCGAAAATGACTGGCGTTCCGCTCACTCGACTTTCCAGCGAAGACACAGTCCGCCTGCTGGAAATGGAAAGCGTCTTGCACGAACGCGTTGTCAGTCAGGACGAAGCGATTAAACTCGTTTCCAAAGCGGTTCGCCGCAGTCGCAGTGGATTGAAAGATCCGAAACGTCCAACGGCAACATTCCTCTTTTCGGGACCGACAGGTGTCGGGAAAACCCTGCTCGCCAAAACCTTGGCCGAATTCATGTTTGGCGATGAAGATTCTCTGATACAAATTGATATGAGTGAGTATCAGGAACGTCACAATATCAGCCGGTTGATCGGGGCGCCTCCGGGATATGTTGGTTACGAAGAAGGTGGACAACTCACCGAGAAAATCCGTCGACGTCCGTATGCCGTTGTTCTTCTCGATGAAATCGAGAAAGCACATCCAGACATCTACAACATGCTGTTGCAGATCATGGAAGAAGGACACCTGACTGACAGCTTCGGTCGTAAAGTGGACTTTAAAAACGTTGTACTCATCATGACAACCAACGTCGGTGCGAAATCCATTGCGAACGCATCGTTCGGTTTCGGTGGCCAAAACACCGATACGGCTCACGAAGACATGAAGAAAAATGTCATGGCCGAAGTGAGTAAACGATTCAAGCCGGAATTTATCGGTCGCTTGGACGAAGTTGTTGTCTTCCAGAAATTGACCGACGTGGATCTCAAGCAGATCGTCGACTTCGAACTTTCCAAGGTCCGAGAACGTCTCGGTGAGCGAGGCTTGGCCCTCGAACTGACCGATGAGGCAAGACAACTTGTCATCGAAAAGAGCAAGTCAGACCAAGGTGATCGCGACCATACTGACTATGGAGCACGACCATTGCGGCGAGCTGTTGAAGCCTACCTGGAAGATCCGCTCGCAGAAGAACTACTTCGCGGCGAATTTGATGGCAAAAACCTGATCAAGGTCAGCACAAGAGAAGTTGGCGGCGAGAAGCAACTCGAGTTCAAAGGCGAATACATCGAACCAGAGAACGAAGAAGAACTCGCCACTGTCGGTGCAACACCTGAAGCCGGGGAAGATTCCTCAGAAGCGTAAAGCATCACCTGATCCGACAAAGATCAGGAAAGCATCATCCATAAAAAAGCGAGGTACTGCACTGGCAGTACCTCGCTTTTCATTTTCTTGCGAACCCGGTACGAAACTCAATCCTTTCGTAATTCATCCGGGATGTCCGGATAAAAAACGAGTTTTTGAATCTCTTCATCGGTTGGCGGATTCAATGGGCGGATAATTCGAAACCCGACAAAGTCTGCGTCGGTGTGATACCACATACTTTGTGGTAGCTGCGGATCCTGGAGTTTCCAGTCTTCTTCAGATGGGATTCGTTTCGCACTTCGGTGCCATTCCGGATCATCAAACCAGGAACCGCCACGGGCGACTCGTGGATAAAGCGTTTTCGGCGGAGCGTACGGGAAGACTGCAGGAACCATGGGGTTGAACTGTTTGTAAAAATCTTCGTGGTACTGATCGAGGCACCATTCGGCGACGTTTCCATGCATGTCGTATAAGCCCCAAGGATTCGGTTTTTTGAGGCCGATTTTGTGATAGGCTTCATCTGAGTTGTCGTAGTACCAGGCGTAATCTCCAATCTTCTCTGGGTCATCACCGAAGGAATATGCCCCTGTCGTCCCGGCTCGGCACGCATATTCCCACTCAGCTTCGGTGGGCAGTCGGTAGTACTGCCCAGTCTTTTCAGTCAGCCAGGCACAGTACATTTTGGCGGCCAGTTGAGTCATGCAAATGGCTGGGAAGCCATCGTGTCCCATTCCGAATGTCATGTCCGTGTATTCTTTCGTCGGACGTGTCACACCATCTGCTTTCTTGTCGATCTCGTTTTGTTTGCGTCCAAAGAGATCGCGTCGCTGAATATCAAGATTCAACCGCCACGTGTCGTACTCGTCCCAGGTCACTTCATGCTTCCCCATCCAGAACGGATCAATCTTCACCTTATGTTGTGGCCCTTCGTCTTCTTCACGATCGCTCTCGTCCTTGGGGCTGCCCATTAAGAATTCGCCACCAGGAATCGGCAGCATTTCAAATTTCACTTCCGTATCGCGGAGCAGTTGCTCGTAAGGCTTCATTTCCTTTTCGGTTTTCGCCACGCTGTTCGGATCGCGCAGATAAGGATCTTTAGAATTTTGTTTGTCCGCAAAAGCTGGTGAGGTCACACAGGCAAAAATAAGAAATAAACAAGAAACCACTTGCCAATTCCGGAGGTCAGGGCGTAATGTCGACATAGAAAACCTTTCAATAATCATGAAAACCAGCAAGAGGGGGAAACCGATGCAACAACAGCGTCTCTACCGTTCATCGCGATGCTGGCTTGGGTGGGTCGTTTGGGGAACGTCACTGTTCCTGACAGTGTTTTTAACGATGCGAACGCCCGCGCTTGGAAGTGAGGAACTGAATCGTTACGAGTTCCTGCAAATCCGCATGGGTATTCCTGTCAATATTACATTGTATGCGCCAACACAAGTGATCGCAAATCAGGCATCCAAGGCTGCTTACGACAGATTTCGCGCAATTGACCGCATAATGAGCGACTACGATCCCGACAGCGAACTGATGCGTCTCTGCAAGAATGCAAAAATTGGCGAACAAAACAGAGTCAGCCCGGAATTATTTGAAGTTCTCAATGCCGCACATGCTCTTTCGATAAAAACCGATGGTGCCTTCGATGTCACGGTCGGTCCGGTCGTCAAACTCTGGAGAATCGCTCGCCGCCGTAAGCAACTCCCCGACGCAGATCGTCTCAAAGCAGCCCTTGATCGAGTCGGTTACAAATCCATTCAGCTGAATGAATGCAAACAGGGCGTCGCACTTCTCAATGAAAAGATGCAGATCGATCTCGGCGCCATCGCTAAAGGTTACGCTGCTGACGAAGCTCGTCTGGCCATGAAAAAACTAGGAGTGACACACGTTCTGATCGACGCCGGAGGTGACATCGTTGCCGGTGATTCTCCTCCGAACCGAGGCTACTGGCGCATAGAAGTTGAAAAGCTACGGCATAACAAGAATGAATCGGCACCGACTCCCATCGTCAAACTCAAAAACGCTGCCATCGCGACCTCAGGCGATGCATATCAATATCTTGAAATCAACGGCACGCGCTACTCGCACATCGTCGACCCTCAATCCGGTCTCGGACTCACCACTCCCAGCACCGTCACCATCATCGCCCCCACCGGCATCCAAGCCGACAGCCTCGCCTCCGCCGTGAGTGTGCTAGGTCCAGAAAAGGGACTCAAGCTAATCAAATCGCACGCAAACATTGAAGTTTTTGTTGTGACTTCCAAAGAGACCGGCGGCGTGAGCGAATCTTCGACTGATGGGTTCCGAGATTTGATGATCAATGTCGACGCGATTCTTCGAAATGAATGACGTTCACACGGGACCATCGCGAACGCTACTGACTGTTTTCCAGGAAAGATCGCAAGGCTTCGACACCCTTCCGATAAGCTACCGCGTCATCTTGCCACATTTCTCCCCAGCTTTCTTTTGAGTCGTTGACATACCCACCCGCCGCAAAAATTCTAAACCGCGACCATTCGAGGTCAGATTTCGGCGCGTCACGGACTGTCTCAAAAAGCATGCGTTTCCATTCATCCGACAAACCTGGGAATTCACTCGAAACATCAACGACGCCAAACCGCTGCATGATTTTAATGGTCGATTCTGATTGAGTGAGAAAACCCTCATCGTAAAGTTGAGTTGTTTCTTCTGCCGATTGAGTTGAAATCATGCAAATGCCCTGTTCAGTTTCTTTGCTCTGCCTTCCGCTCTTCAATCATACTTCTTCAAATACTTCCGATACAGCGTCTTCTGTTTATCGTTGAGGTCAACGGGGCGACCGTTGACCCAGGCTTGCTTGATTTGAGATGTGGCCTCAAAGAGGCTGCCGGTACTGAGGAACAGGGTGGCGTCTTTTCCTGGTTCCAGGCTTCCAACACGATCAGCAACTCCCAAGATCTGGGCTGGATAGAGAGTAATTGTTTTCAGGGCTTCGTCTTTTGTCAGTCCAAATGCAACAGCCGTGGCGGCGTGGTAAGGGAGGTTTCGGACGTTGAAACTGCTCGACCGATCATAGCCAGAGATACAGTACCGAACGCCTAATTTTTGTAGTTGTTGCGGAATCGTGAAGGCGGCATCGTAGGCGTCGTGTCGGTACAGCGGCTTGCGATGGACGGCGGAAAGAATGACCGGAACGTCGTGCTCTTTGAGCAAGTCGGCACACTTCGGTGCGTCGTAACCGCCGAAGATGATCAACTTCAAACCTTCGTTTTGTGCAAAGGTGACTGCCCGAGTGATGTTCTGCCAGCGATTCGCGCGCACGATGATCGGTTGCTCTTTTTTAAGGACAGGCAGCATGGCTGCCAGACGTAAATCATGACGCGGCTTGGTCTGGGCATCGACCGCTTTTTGATATCGACGCGCCTCTTCGAGGAACTCGTGCAGTGACTCAACGTCTTTCTGATTATTGATCGAAACCACCATCGCCGCTCCCGCCTTGACGGTCATGTCTTCGAATGTCCAGCCATCCAGTTGCATCACCGATCCTTGACCTGCGATCCGTCCACCGGAAGGGGTTGACATCGTCAGAAGCACGCCGTTGCTGCGCGTGACCGGGATCAGTTCGCTGCCTGGATTCACGCTGACGTGAGCTAACACATTCGGGTTGAGCGTGCCTGTCTCTCGATAATCATTTGTCGCCCGAACAGCGCTGGTTTCCATCAGGCCGATTCGTGAGTATGGTTCGAACAAACCTGGGTAGACGTGTAACTTTTTCCCGGAGATTTTGAGAGCACCTTCTGGAGCATCAACATCTTTGCCGACGGCGGTGATCTTTCCGTCTTCGAAAATGATCGTTCCCTTTTTGATGACAGGAACGTTCATCGGATAGATCGTCGCATTCACAATCGCGACCGGACCATCAGGCATCTTGCCTGGAATTTGGTCGGAAGCGAACGTCGCTTGTGAAGTTGACAAACAGACCAGTAGGGCGATGTACTTCATTGATGGTCTCATGGATGAAATCGAATTGTACGAGTCGTGATAAGTAAAAGATCCGAATCGGTTATTCATGATGGCCTCCATGCTCGTGATGATGATCGCCATGGGCGTGGCAGAATTCATCGTGTCGCGGCCATTCCGAGGAAGGGTCGTGCGATTCTTCGCCTTCCCCCATCATCGGAGCGCGAGTGTCTAGGATTTTCTGGATGAGTTTATTCCGCATACTGGCCACTTCTGCCCGCTGCTTGGGGACTTCATCTCTATCAAAATACTTTCTGCCATCAATCCATGTTTGTTCACATCGAGAGAGGTTGGAGAGCGGGCTTCCCGACCAGATCGCCAGGTCTGCGTCTTTTCCGATTTCGAGTGAACCAACTTGCTTGTCGATTCGTAGCTGAATCGCAGGATTGAGCGTCACAAACTTCAACGCTTCCGCCGGTGGGACTCGACCGTACTTGAGAGCCTTGGCAGCTTCCTGATTCATTCTGCGACCGAGTTCACCGTCATCGGAATTGAATGAAACGACAATCCCCTGTTTGTGCATAATCGCCCCGTTGAACGGAATCGCATCTTGTACTTCGACTTTGTACGCCCACCAGTCAGAGAAAGAAGACCCGGTCGCCCCATGCTTCGCCATCGCGTCGGCAACCTTGTAGCCTTCAAGAATATGCTGGAACGAGCCAATCGTCACGTCGAAATCGTCGAGCGTGCGGATGAGCGCGAGGATCTCGTCTTGGCGGTAGCTGTGGCAGTGAATCCACCGTTCGCCAGCGAGCACTTCGGCAATTGCCTGAAGTTCGAGGTTGACACGTGGTGGAATTCCACGGCGGTTTTTCGCATACGCCTGATGAAGGCTTGCGTACTCACGAGCTTCGAGGAACTCGTCACGCATGATTTGCTCAACTCCCATCCGCGTTTGCGGATAACGAGTTGTGTAGTCATCACCCCAGTTACTTTGCTTAACGTTTTCTCCCAGCGCGAACTTAACGCCGCCCGGTGCGGACTTGAAACGCAACTCTTCATAATTCGCTCCCCATCTCATTTTAATGACTTGATTCTGCCCACCGATCGGATTTGCAGAACCATGCAAGATGTTCGAGGTGGTCAATCCGCCCGCAAGTTGCCAATAGATGTCGATGTCATCGCAGTCGACGAAATCACCGATGCGAACCTCCGCAGTCACGGCTTGTGCGCTTTCGTTAATTCCACCATCCGAGGCGATGTGGGAGTGACAATCAATCAACCCCGGCGTGAGGTGCTTACCTTTAAGATTGATCACCTTCGCGTTTTCCGGCATGAGGATATTCTTGCCGACCGCCAGGATCTTTCCATCCTCGATGATCACGGTTCCGTTTTTGATGATGCCTTCTGGACCGGATGTCCAAACGGTTGCGGCAGTGAATGCGATGACGCTTGATGTGGTCGGATCCACTACTCGTCCATAAGCTCCGAGAGGAAAGTTCACCGGGAAGCTTGCCGGGAGAGATCGGTCAATCGCGTCCTCGTCTTCCTTTTCATCATCATCGTCGTCATCTTCATTCGATTCCTCTGCTTCTACACTCTCTGAATCGTTGGCTTCGGCAAGTTCATTTTTCGTCATCAACAATGTGGACTGAGCCCCATCAGGCCAGGAGAGAGTTCCGCGTCGCTTTTCATCGTTATTGGTCAATGGAATCGAAAACGTCGCGACACCTTTGGGACCGAATTGATCTCCGATAAACTGGCCGATCAATCGACCATCATCGCGAGCGAATTTCTTGACCTCCACCTTCTCTTCGAAATCTGGAAGTGTGTTCTCTTTGCGCACCTTGCCTTTCAGCTTCTCGTCGCCAGTAATGTTGAGCAGCAATACCGAGTCGGCATTTTCGGGGACATTGCTCAGCGTCAGTTTCCAGTCGCCGGTCAGTTCGACTTCCGGATCCTTTTCGTGCTCATAGCGTTCACCATTGACCCAGGTTTCAATGATCTTCGTTTCTTTATCGAAGAGATTCCCATCGGTCACGACGAAGCTGGCAAGCTTGCCATTCTCAATAGTTCCAAGTTGCTCATCGATTCCGAAACGCTTCGCAGGCACAACCGTCAATGCGTCCAGAGCAGCGTCCTGACTGAATCCACGCTTGACTGCAAGACGCAAGTTCTTCAGGAAATCTGCTTTGGAATTGAGTCGATGTGTTGTCAATAGAATCTCGACGCCTTGGGCTTCGAGACGAGCAAGGTTCTCCGGGGCGTGGTCCCAATGCATGAGAGATTCCAGAGTGACTCCAGCGGCGGCTTCCGGAGTGGCGACATTGGGCGCTTTCGGAAATGCGACAGGCACAATGATCGGGCGCTTAGTTGCAGTGATTTCAGCGAGTCGTCGATACTCATTGCCGCTGCCGACGATGATCAGATCGAGGTTGAATTCACTGGCAAAATCATCCGCTCGCAGGGCAAACAGTTCATTGCTCGTTTCCAGCAAGACCGGCTGTGCCCCATCGAGGAACGACTGTAACGTTTCGAGTGTGACGTTTTGCTCCGGCAGCGGTAAAGATGGATCAACTTTAGCAGCACGATGTGCATCTCGATACCAGGTTGCGTCATAGAACGCTTGCCTTGCAAGTGCCACCGCCCCCATCGGAGAGTTCGGGTAATTCTTTCGGTCACCTCCGCGAGGAATTGTCAGCTCACCGCTGAGTGCAATGTTGTCTCTGAGCAGCAGTGAATGAACAGACTCATCCCCTAATGAGTAAACCGCACATTGTCCTCTTAGGATTCCGGTTTCAGGTGCAATCATGCGAGCCACAAAGCCTTGCTTGCGATGTTCACTCGCCGAAAGATTTCCTTTTTTTAATGACGAACTCACCTGGAAATCCGCGCGAATTTGCGAGTTCCAATAGGCCGTCGGTGGACGTTTGCTGGCTGCATCGAACGACACTTCTCCAAAGGAGTCAATCAGTCCAGGGTAGATCGTCTTGCCGGTGAGCTTGATAACTTCTGCATCTTTCGGAATCTCGACGTCAACTCCTGCTTCAACAATCTTGTTGTCTCGAACAAGAACGGTACCGGTCTCAGTTTCCGTTCCGGAAGAATGAACGATGCGTACGTCGGTGATCGCATGCAGTCTCGGATGGTGCTGCCGCAATCCCTCCACATGTTCTGTCTTAGTCTCCGCACTCAATGCGAGCGCGGATATCAAGAAGACAATGAGACACAATGAAGTCAGGTGGGGATTTTGAAATCGAAAGGACTCGGAGAAAACCACGATGAATGCCTGCTAGAATGCGACGAACATAATTCAAGGCGTATCATTTTGAAGAGTTGTTCAACCTGCCGCTAGCCTTTTCCCTGAAATTCACAACGATTTCATGATCGAATGCCGGTTCTTCGGATTGTCACATTCCCGGACTAAAACTCTCACTCACTGCACGACCTCAACAGTGCTATGCCGAGACAGAACAACAAGCATCCTGCGCCAGAAGCATCCACTTCTACTCACTCACTTCGATATGATGAGCCGTGCAAATCAGTGCTTCGTCCTCGACTTCCATTACCTTCTCGCTTGGTTATTCACTCGGCGCAGAATCCGGGGCCTGTGATTGAGTGTCGTTTGAGGACTCGTCGACAGACTCAATCTTCGGGAGAGTGTATGGCTTGTGAACTTCTTCCATCCCGTTCTTGACGAACCGGCTCACGAGTTTGGCATGCTCTTGAATCAACATCACGACGAAGGGATCGTCGGAGGTATACTTCACTTTCACGCCATGTTCTGTTTCATCGTACGTAAAAGTGTAATCATCTGCATGTTTGATGAGTTCGACAAAGATCGGGTGAAACGTCATAGGTGGCAACGGATTGTCTCCTTCAACCCGGCCTTCCATCGCTGGGACATGCTCATGGATGAGGCTGGCAATCTCTTCGTCTTTGGATTCCGTCATAGTCTCCGCACCATTCGGAAGGTTCTTGATCGTCCGCGTAATCTTGTCGCGGGCAGCGAACATCGCATGCAGTGTCGCCATATCTTCACGCATCCCTGCCATCATTCCCGGTCCACCTCCTCGACGCCCCCGCCCCATCATCCCCCTACCGCGACCGTCAGATCCGTGTTCCTCGTCGTGAGCATCCTCTGTGTCAGCATCATTCGTGGTTTCCACTTCCGCGAGTTGTTCTTCACTCGATTCAGACTGAGTCGCCTCTGATGGCTCGGAATCCGACTTGCTACTCAAGTTCTCTGTTGACTGCTCTTGGCATCCCCACACCGAGACAGCGAACGCAAGACTGAGAATGACACGGAAAATCTTGATAGACATTGCGACTTAAATCCTTGAGAAAAGAGCCTGAGTTTATCCGTCTCAATAATCGCGGAGCGAAAAGATGATTCAACATGTGCGTTCAGTAAAAAGACCAGAATCTCATTTTTGACATTGGGAAGGTAACAAAAAACATCAAGGTTGGTCGAAGAGGACAAATGGCCGAAATTGAGGGCGTATGCTGAGCTAGAGTTAGTACTGTAACTCACCAGAGCGTTCTATTAAAAATGTATCATCTGGCCTCTCACTGCTGGATGAGCCAGCAGTGGCACTCACAACCGGGGTACAGTCTTCAAGCATTTTCGTTAGCAATCGCTGTTCATCTTTGACATCCGAAGCGAAATCGATCACAAAGTGAAAACATTCTTTCCATATTCCTTCATTGGTCTTCACATTTCTCATGTCAACAGAGTCTTCTAGCAGTACCAGCCCAGAACCTGTTCGTCGCTGGCTTTCCGTGATCACTGCCTGCCTGCTCTTTGCTGGTGTCTTATCAATTCCCACTCCGGAAGGGATGACAGTTGAGGCTCAACGGTTGGCGGCGATTACGATTTTCATGGCGATCTTCTGGCTCACACAGCCGGTTTCCATTGCGGTCACAAGCCTCATCCCCATCGCTACGTATCCACTACTGGGTATTCTTTCCGCTGCGGATGTCAGTCAGGCTTTTGCGAATCACAACGTCTTTCTCTATCTCGGTGGGTTCACGATTGCGATTGCGATTGAACAATGCGGCCTGCACAAACGTATCGCCCTGCACATTATCAGCCGCGTCGGTAGTAGCCCGAAGCAAATCGTCCTCGGTTTCATGCTGGCTTCAGCGATACTGTCGATGTGGATCAGCAACACCGCCACGACGATGATGATGCTCCCCATCGCTCTGGCTTTACTGGTGACCTTGCGCGACGCCGTCCGTCTGACAAACAGTGAGAACGGGGCGGACTCTACCGTTGATCAACTGACGATTCCCGTACTGCTTGGAATCGCCTACGCCGCCAGCATTGGCGGGGTGTCCACGTTCATCGGTACGCCCACGAACGTGAGTTTCCTGGGGTACTGGGACGATAATTTTGTCACACAAGGATACGATAGTCTTTCGATGGCAGAATGGATGGCGTCTTTTGTTCCGTTGAGCCTGATAATGCTGGCAGCCGCGGCATTCATCATGACCTGGGGACTCAAGCCGCTCCCGAATGCAGATCGATTGAGCAAAGTCTTCTTTCGTGATCAACTCAAAAATCTTGGAACCGCCACGCGAACCGAGAAGCGTGTTTTTATCATCTTCATTACGACGGCATTACTTTGGGTGCTTCGCAAACCGTTGATGTTTGAAGAGAAGCAGATCCTTCCAGACTGGCCCAGCTTTGTCATTTGGATCGGTCAGCTTTGTCACACCGACCTCAACTTTCTGCGGACGATGGTTCAGGATTCAACAGTTGCCATCGCGATGTCCTCACTGCTGTTTTTGATCTCCGGTGAGAAAGACGAACAGGGACGACAACCGGCAGTGCTGACCTGGGAGATCGCAGAAAAATCACTTCCCTGGGGAATGATTCTCTTGATCGGAAGCGGCTTTGCAATGGCGAGCGGGTTTCAGGCGACGGGACTTTCTGACTGGCTAGGAATGGGATTTGCAAAACTCTTTGCCGGCCAGCCGACGCTTATTCTCATCTTTGGTGTCTGCATCATGGTGACCTTCCTGACTGAATTCACCACCAACGTTGCTACTGTGAACACTCTGCTTCCCACCCTGGCAGCGATGTCGGTACAACTCGATATCGACCCACGACTTCTACTCATTCCAGCAACGGTCTCGGCGAGCTGCGCCTTCATGCTCCCAATCGCCACGCCTCCGAATGCAATTATCTTCGGCTCAGGAAAGGTGCCTATCAAAGCAATGATTCGCTACGGAATTTTCCTGAATATCATCGGTGCATTCCTTGTCACTGCCATTACACTGCTCCTCGCTTCACGGATCATGCATTTCTAAACTGAAGAAAACAACGTCTCCTAAGTCACCGTAACTCATTACGTAACATCACCTTAAAGGCAACTCTAACATCTTTCAGTTTTTCGTCCAAATCGTCTTGTAACAAATTGGCTCATTCTCCGCTGAGAGTTTTACCGGCCTGTCAGGTCAACAAAACCTCAAAACTTCATTGGAGAATAACAATGTTACGCAAAACGCTCTCATACCTGTTTGTCGTCGCCATCTGTGGAGCGATGACCATGAATGTGGCCGACGCTCAAAGTAAATTCGGCTCCAGAGGCAAGTCTTCATCGCGAGGTGGCAGTTCATCAATGAGTCGCAATTTCGGGAACTCCATGAAATCGCGTTCAGTGCAACAACCGACACGCCAGTTAAGCCGCACACCTTCGATCAATCGCAGTGTGCGTACTCCAACAATTTCTCGAACTCCCAGCAGTTCATCCTCACGAATCAATGGCATGTCACGAAACCGAATGGGATCAATTTCGATTCGAACTCCGAAATCAACAAGTCTTCGTACTCCATCTTCACGAACTGGACTTGTCAACAAGACCCCGAACCTTCGTCCATCGTTTCCGAAAAATACAATTCAGCCAGGGATCGGTAATGGAAAAGGAATTGGCAACAGTGTTGGAAATCTTCGACCACGTCCAGGAATCGGCAACAGCGTATTACAACCGCGACCTCGTCCAGACATTGGTAAGGTTGGCGGAATTGTAAATCCGCGACCTGGTGTCGGAAACAACGTTCTTCGACCAAGACCTGGGATCGGAAAAGATGTCCTTCAACCACGACCACGACCTGAAGTTGGCGACGTTGGTGGTATCATTCGCCCTCGCCCCAACCCAGGAAACGGTGCTGCTCAACCGCCAAAAATTCAGAAGCCACTTGACCCAGGATTTAATCGTGATCGTTACCAAGGACGCAACGATCACCACGTTGGTGGACACCACCACAGACCACACTTGCCTGGTTGGTGTCTGAAACGACCACACTTCAACCACTGCCACTGGTGGTTCGACATCTGTAAACCGATTCAGACATGTCGTCCTGTCGACATCGTCTACTGTGATTGGAACTACGTCAGTTGCGATGCCAACATCGGAGGCACAATCATCCATGACGCTCGTTGGTACTTAGGAATGAAAGGAATGTACCTGCCAGGCAAAGGACTCGGAATCGAATCTGTCGCACCGAATTCCCCAGCCGACTTCGCTGGTCTGACACCAGGCATGGTCATCCTCGAAGTCAACGGAATCCCGATAGTTGACGAGACCGCAATGGGGCGAGTCATCGCCGAATCTGGTGGCGTCTTAAACATGATTCTGATGATGGAAGGTGACGAACAGCAATACGAAACGACCGTCGAAATGGTCCAACTCGTTGTCGAAAGCTTCTAATTCATTTTTCACACTTAACCAAAACAGCCGCTGAATCATCATCGATTCTGCGGCTGTTTCTTATTGGTATCGTTGAAAATCGATCCTCGGAACCGACTTGTCGTGACCAAGTCAACAACGAATGACCAGTTCCACCGACCGAATGCAACTGAAGCATGAGACGTTTGAGTAGCTTTGACAGGGTCACTTCCTTTATCGTTCGAGTGAAACCAACTGACTCGTTCTATATTATTCACTATTTGAGAATTCACTCATGCACCGATTCGTTAGAGTTGCATCTTTT
>DAOUPA010000590.1 GCA_030626405.1 Planctomicrobium sp. | reverse complement strand
TCTTCTACATGAAAGCGAACGGCCTGTTCGGCTATTACAACGCACAAACGCTCGACCTCGTTGACCGAATGCCACAAAACCAACCAGCAACGTTCTGGGTTCGCTACCTCTCGCACATCATTGATTCCATGTGTGCTCCCCTGGCGGTGTTTTTAGTGAGCAGCAATGCGAAATTGTCAAAAATTGCCTGGGTTTTTTCTGGTATTATGCTCTTGGCGAGTACCATGGTGCCCCTTGCGTCCGGGCCCATGATTGGACTGTGGGCTGTTTATTGCAATTGGATGTATTGGTGCGTTCAGGAATCGTCTGAACTCAGAAGTACGCTCGGAAAAGACGCCTTCGGGTTGATTGTCATTACTGAAGAAGGAAAAACCCTGTCCATGAAGCAGGCAAGCACGAAATGGCTGCTTAGGAATATTTCGGATGCTCTCTGGGGGTTGCCCTACTTGCTCGCGGCTATTCCACCCAAAAAACTGGCAATGCACGACATGGCAACTAAAACAAAAGTTGTCTGGGTCGGTGACAAGTAGAGCGTTTGCGATTCGAATTGCACGTCCTGCCCTGCCGACTGAGCGGTCATCGAGAGTCGGAGTAAAGCTGGCGTAACAAATCGCGATCCGCCTGTTCTTCGACTTGTGACGATTCATGGTCAAACTGAACTTCAAGTTCAGCAGCTTTTGTTGAATTGCCAGTGACCCGGCAAGCCATTGCGTGCGCACCACTGACGCTTGCTCGATCAAACGCCGTGACACCCTCGGTCTTCTTCGTACGACTGCTCGCCGACTTCGCATAGACCATCGCATTCTCCGGGCGATTCGCAATGCCGTAAACCGTTGCTAACAAAACATCTCCCCGTAACAGATTCAGTTCAGTCCCAACTTTCGCCCAGTGAAACCGCGCAGCGTGAGCCAAATGAATCATCTCTTCGATTTGCTCTGCGGTCCGTTCTTTCGCTTCCACCAGATCCCAAGCCTGGTTGTTGCACTCGATGGCAAACCACCGATGAGCCTTGTTGACATCAAACGTTTCGTCAGTCATTGAATTTCCAATTCGTTACAAGAAAAGAAAGTCGTTTCTGCTCGCTGATGGCATCAGAGGAATGAACGCAATTCACTCTCCAGGATGCAGCACCATTTCAGCGAAGAATTGAATGCGTTGGAGGGTGATGCCATCGCGTTGCTCGATGGCGAGGGGGTGGTCGGTCGGTTCGAGTTGAATGAACGGCTTTTTGCCGACTTCGCGTGAATGAATGTTTGCTTTCAGATTCTGGGTTTCCGGGTAACCAGGGAGTGTGTTTGCAACAAGACCGAAGATCGGCGGTTCGTTCTGTCGCTCCTCGTTTTCCCAAAAATCGAGCGTCTTTTGGAAACTCTCCCGTGAGACCGAAAGCCAGACGTCCCAAGAGAAGACCTGGTCGCTTCCCTGAATCGGGAGTTCAAGGTTCCCGCAGAGGAAGCAGTGCTCCTCGTCGAGCAGGCATAAGTCTGTGGAGAGAGCTGCCCTAGCTTCGAGTTCTGTTTCGGGAATCACGAAGTAATCCGCCGGTGCTTTCGGTCCATACGCCAGCGGAAGTTCCGCATGAAATTCATCACAAATAGTGCACTGAAAACCTTGTTGCGTGCTCATCGCTAAATGTCCTTGTGGAACAGGTTTAAAATGAGTTCTCCGCTTGGCGAGACACTATTTGTTCGGCACTGATTGACTGCGAATGAAACCTGCAGTGATAAGTATGGTGCCAACGACCACCAATGGAAATACAGTTTGAGCAGGAATAAGAGAATTGCTGATGCCGAGCGCCAAATCAGCTGGCTTGGGTGCTGTTGGCGAGGTCGAAATCGAATGATAGCTCCGCACCATTCCGATGAGCGTGGCAGAGAAACAGAGTCCTGCAAGCATCAGTGTCGCAATTCCTGACCAGACGAGCCAGCCCGTGCAACGTGTTCTGGGTTGGTGTGAATTGTCATCCACTTTTCCATCCTCGGTTTGCAGGGTGCTCACCCCTCCCGGACGTATGCCTGAAAGCGCGTGCGGAGTTTCTTTGAGATCTCGCCAGGAGTCCCATTGCCGATTTTTCTGCCATCGAGATCGACGACGGAGATGACTTCTGCTGCCGTGCCGGTGAGGAAGCATTCGTCGGCAACGTAAATGTCGTGGCGAACCATGGTTTGCTCAACGACCTCAATGCCAGCTTCCCGGGCAAGTTCCATAACGACCATGCGAGTGACACCTTCCAGGATACCAGCGTCGGTCGGAGGAGTTTTTAGAATTCCCTTCTTGACGATGAAAATGTTATCGCCAGTACACTCGGCGACTTCACCTTTGTGATTGAGCATGAGTGCTTCGAGCGTTCCGGCGTCGGTCCCTTCGATCTTTGCGAGGATATTGTTGAGGTAATTCAAGGACTTCACACGCGGGCTGAGCGCACATGGGTGGTTGCGAATTGTGCTGGCGGTGACGATCTTTAATCCGTTCTCGTAAAGCTCTTCCGGGTAGAGTGAAATCGTGTCGGCGATGATAATGACTTGAGGGTTGCTGGTTCGATGAATATCCAGACCTAGTGAACCGGCTCCGCGTGTGACGACAAGGCGGACGTACCCATCGACAATGCCGTTCGCGGCGACTGTCTTTTCAACCGCAGCTGTCATTTCTTCTGGTGAGATTGGAATCTCTAGCCGGATGGCGCATGCGCCTTCGTAGAGTCGGTCGATGTGATCCTGGCTGCGGAACACCTTTGACGAATAAATGCGAATGCCTTCAAAGACTCCATCCCCGTACAGCAATCCATGATCGTAAACACTGACAACGGCCTGTTCGAGATCAACAAGATCGCCGTTCAGATATATTTTTTGTGAAGTGTTTTCGGTCATGGGAAGTCTCAAATACGGGTCATTACAAACAGTGTTGGTCAAATTCTACGACAC
The DNA here is from genome assembly GCA_030626405.1 of Planctomicrobium sp. Lineage (GTDB taxonomy): Bacteria > Planctomycetota > Planctomycetia > Planctomycetales > Planctomycetaceae > Thalassoglobus. The sequence continues at coordinate 946 of DAOUPA010000590.1, read as the reverse complement.
TGCCTCTGTGATATGGTGGAAGATAGCAAAATCTGGTCGGACAAAAAGTCTTCAGCGCAGGCTCTATCTGGAAAGCGGCGACACAACATGTACGCGAGAAGTTCGGAAGCGTTTATTGAGATAAAGAGAGCTGGAGCTAACAGAAGGGCTGCAAAAGAAAACGGAGCGGTAGCTCGACGGCCATCGTGTTTACAGCGGCAGCAGACCAGTCGCAATCTGGCAAGCAGCCAGAGCGAAAGTAGATTGTGTAGCTCGGAAATCGTTCCTTCAGCGCAGTCAAAACACCGGGAGCATTTGCGCTCCCGGGTGTTCGATTTACGCGATGAACGAGTTCATCGAGAGACCAGCCTGTTAGTTAGGCGAGACGTACGTTTTCTGCACGTGGTCCCTTTGGTCCTTGACCAACATTGTAAGTGACGCGTTGTCCCTCTTGGAGGTCGTCGAAGCTCGTGCCTTCCAAGGCTGAGCTATGGAAGAACATGTCTTTTCCCGTTCCGTCTTCAATGAACCCAAATCCCTTTGTGGTGATCCGCTTAATCGTGCCTTCTGCCATCTCTGTAATCCTGTGCTTTCAAAAAATCTGCGATGTGGTCAATTCTTCGTGAAACACTCACGTATTCATGACCGCATAAGTTGTAGCCGTTGTCTACGGCTTTGTCGAACATGAGCGAGAAAAAACTCGCTGGTTCGGCGTTTTCATGTCACAACACAGCGAAATACTGAGTGTGACATGCGTCTGCTTCTTTAAAGTTCTTCTTCTGTGGGAGACTTTAATAAATCTGGATGCTCTGGAAGAGGTTCCGCCTCCCCGCCACCTTGCTTACGCAGTTGGCGTCGAGCGCGTTTTTCCTCCGCTTTTGCTCGCTTCTCTGCTTCACGTTGTCGTTTCGCGAATGTATTCTGATTCTTTGCGATGATTCTTCTCCATCAAATCGAGGTTCGTGAC
>DAOUPA010000547.1 GCA_030626405.1 Planctomicrobium sp. | reverse complement strand
TCGAGAGTCGGCGATTCCGTCGCTGACGACTTATGTGAATGAGGCGACACCGCAACTGAACGCTATCTTTCAAGAGATGGTCGCGAAGCGACCGGAGGATCGAATTCAGACGATGGCGCAAGTGTGCGAACGTTTGGAGCAACTCGGGACGGCTCACAGTTCAGTCCGAGTGAAATCGATCATCTCTGAAGACAGCAAGCTGGGCGACTTTTTAAAGTCGATGAATTCAGAATCCTCAACAGAGAACGATTCCGTCGCTCCAACATCAGCGTCGATCACTCGACATGCAAGTCGAGATACGAAGAGAGACGACGAAGATGATTTCTTCGAATTGAAAGAAGACTTTGCGACCTCAGCAGTCCCGTCTAAAGAATCAAAGAGCAAGCGCCCACCCACTTCACCCTTCAGCATTAAAGCCATTGGGATTGGCCTTGCTGCTGTCATGGCGTTAGTCATCTATCTCGTTTCGAGTTCAGGCAACGGGGGTGAGAACGAAGAGAATACTCCGGTCGTTGACACTCCCATGACAACCGATCCCGCCGCGACAGGTCTGTTCTTCGACGGTGAAGACGACTACGCCGTTGCTCCCGACTTTCGATTTGATGATGCCTCGCCAGCCACGATTGAAGTTTGGCTCACTTGCACAATCCCACGACCTGCCGCGAATCCTGTCATGGTGCTGGGGGAACACTGGATGGCGATTTTCCATCTTCATTCCGACTGGGGAGTCGGGAAACTCAACGGTGCGACAACCGAGATGTTCATGTTCCCTCAAGGTTTGGAACAGAATGTTAGGGCGCACATCGCAGGTGTGTGGGACGGTGAGACGGCGCGAATTTTTGTGAATGGAGTTGAGCCAACGACTCCCACTCCGCATGGATTTCAACTGAGTCCCACCAGTGAGGGCCTATACATCGGTGGAGTTCCACCGGAGATGTGGAGTTCCATCGGAGGTGCACGGTACTTCGAAGGTGTGATTCATCAGGTCCGAATCTCGAACACCGCCCGCTACTCTAACAGTTTCACTCCCCAGAGAATTTTGACATCCGATAGCAATACCACTGGTCTCTTCCATCTGGATGAAGGCGAAGGAAACGAGATCCACGACCTCTCCGGGAACAACCGCCACGGCACGATTCATGGTGCGTCATGGGTCACTGGTGAATCTACAGCAGGAAGCGAGTGAAGTTACTTTTTGTAGGCCTCCTTTGAAACCTTCTCCGCAGTTGGGAATGTGTCTGGGATCTTCTGAGTCACTTTGCCGGTGACGGCCCATTCGGTTCCGCGTTGCAGGGAGACTTTGAAGCCGATGCACTCCTGGGAGTAGTCGGCGTGTCCCATTGGGGTGTGGAAGACGCGGCCTTTGCCGAATTTGATTGTCATCAGCATCGGCTCGTGGCGACCGCTGCCGCCATGTTTGGGACTCGCGTATGCGGTGGCGAGAACCTGCATGTTTTGTCCCGGACCGCGAAGTTGGTCGTAGAGTTCGTCTTTCGTGTGCATCCATTCCGCTGGCATTCCTTTTGTGATCGGGTGGTCCTGATCACGGACAACGATAGAGAATTCATGCTGGCTACCGTGATGTCCTCCACTTCCTGGTGAGGTATCACGAACCAGTTTGCCTTTGTCGTTCAGGTAGATGTACGGGCCAGTCTTTTCATTCCGTCCACCCCAACCCCCGATGCCGATCATCTGGTTGTACTCTGTCCAGTCACCAAAAGAATTGTCAGCAGCGTGAATGATGACCAGCCCGCCGCCACCACGAACGAACTCGACGAATGCTTTCTGCGTTTCTTCAGGCCACGGAGCGGCACCGTAACCGAAGTTGGAAATAACAACATCGTACTTACTGAAGTCCGGTTTGAAGTCAGGATCGGATTGTGGTTTCTTTGTTGAGGTTGATTCGAATCCTTCCAGAGGAAACTCCTTGAGGAATTTCTCTCCCTGCCAAGTGAATTTGGTCCGGGTAATATCAACGGTGAACATACCTGTCTCTTCGAGGTAACTCTTCATCATGAAGGTCGTTTTGGGCCACGCTCCGTGATTGTTCTGACCATCAATAATCAGAGCTTTCATCTCGGCAGCAGAACCAACCGACGGAATGACCACAAGCAAAACTGCGAATACGATAGCTTTGGTAAATTTCATGAGAGGTATTCCATCAGTAGAGATGATATTTTTTAGAAGTCGGTGCAATCACCAAATATCGATTTCGGTTTCCAGTTCCACCCCGTGGACTTCATGGACTCGTGATTTGATCACATCGATGAGATGAATCACATCTTCTGCTGTTGCGTCGGTATGAGTGATGATGAAGTTCGCGTGACGATCACTCACCTCTGCATGGCCGACCTTTGTTCCCTTAAGCCCCGCCTGTTCGATCAGCGCTCCAGCACTGAGACCTCGCGGATTCTTGAAGATGCAACCTGCGGATTGAAATGAAAATGGCTGCGCGGCCTTTTTCACAATCCAGATTTGGCGCATTCGTTTCGTAATTTCATCTGGATCATCGCTGGGCAATTCGAGTTCGGCACTCAGAACGATGAGTTCGTTCACGCTACTTGTCCGGTAGTCGAAGCTGAGTTCGTCCCCTGTCCGGGTAAAGCGTTCGCCTGTTTCAGTGAGGACATCGACAGATTTTACAAACTGACCGATATCTCCGTGTCGCCCTCCAGCGTTGCCACGAATGGCTCCTCCAACAGTGCCAGGGATCCCTACCAGATTTTCCAATCCCGCCAGACCAGCTCCAACTGCTGATGAAATTGTGTTGGAGAGTGATGCCGCTCCGCCTGCGCGGACGATGTTTCCATCGACCTCAACGTGAGAAAACTCCGGCCCCGACAATTTCAGAACCACTCCAGCGAAGCCATCGCTACCAACCAGAAGGTTCGATCCACCTCCGAAAATATTGATCGGCAATTGCTCCTGCGCGACGGCCTTCACAACTTCGACAAGTTCGTCGACACTGCGTGGCTCGATGAACAACTGGGCAGATCCCCCCACCTTAAGCCACGTCAGTGGTGCGAGTGGTTCATCTATCTTTGTGATTTCGCTGAATTTATCGAGTGCGCTCATTGTGAATGCGGGTGATATCACCCGCTCCCAAAGTCAGTATGACGTCATTTTCCTGAGTGTCAGTCTCTAATGTTCGCCACACACGGTCAAGCGCCGGAACGAACGTTGCCGAAACATCTCGTGATTGCAGTTGTTCTACAAGTCGTTGACTTTCATCACAAAACTCATCACTGCTCTGCTCTCGTGCTGAAAATACAGGGAGAAGATAGACTCGATCCGCCAACGAAAGTGCCCCAATGAACTCGTCTCGAAGGTTTTGAGTTCGAGAGAGTTGATGCGGCTGAAAGCAACAGACAAGTCTCGATTCCGGAAATCGCTGCCGCGCTGCTAAGATCGTTGCACTGACCTCCGTGGGGTGATGTGCGTAATCGTCAATGACCGTTCGAGATTCGCTCGCTTCGACAAGTTCGAAACGTCGCTTGAGCTGACAAGTCGCGTCTAAACCTCGAACAACATCTGGGTTTGAGGCATCGATCAGAAACTGATCAGCAGTTGCGAAAGCCGCCGTGAGATTCAGGAGATTATGTTTCCCTGGAAGCCCAAAATCAAAAGTTTGTTGTGGAACTCCCTGCCGAAAAACAGTCACTTTTCCAGAGTTTGAGGATGAAAAACAGTCTGCATCCTCAGAAGTGACTGAGAACGAAACGGTCTGGACATTCAGCTGTTGAGCGAGTTCCGCAGAAATTTGGCAATCCAAGTTGTAAACAAGTCGACCTTCACTCGAAAGGTTGCTCACAAACTGACGATACACAGCAATTGCGGAGCTCAGATCAGGGAAACAATCAAAGTGATCCGGTTCGATGCCCAGTAAGCAGATAACTTCTGGGCGAAGAGCCAGAAAGTGGCTGCGGTACTCACAGGCTTCGACGATAATGCTCTCTCCACTCCCCAACTTCCCGTTGCGTCCGCCCCGAAGGTGCTGGGCACCACATAGATATGTCGGATCGCTTCCTGAATTCTCAAACAATGAAGCAATCAGCGCCGTGGTTGAACTTTTGCCATGTGTTCCGGCAACGGCAATTCCTCGCGCTCGCTTCATGAGAAGTGAGATTGCATCAACATAGGAAAATTGCGGAATTTCGAGTACTTTCGCCCGTTGCCGTTCAACGTTTGTTTCTGGAATTGCCGCGCTGTAAACGACCAAATCCACCGAATCCGAGACGAATTCGGATGCATGCTTTCTCGAAATCGTCATCCCACGTTGTTCGAGAATCTTCAATGAGCCAGATGAAGGACTGGAATCTGAACCGGTCAAAGTCCAATCGTCATCTAAAAGAACTTCTGCAAGGGCCTTCATTCCAGCGCCAGTCGCCCCCACAAAATGAGC
>DAOUPA010000488.1 GCA_030626405.1 Planctomicrobium sp. | reverse complement strand
GGTGGTCCGAGTGTCTATCCTTACCAACCGGCAGGTTTATGGATGGAGTTGAATAACCGACCAGGGTATTCGAAAGAATATCCTCAAGGTAGCAATGACGATCTTTATCACCGCAGTCTGTACACGTTCTGGAAACGTACAGTTCCGTCACCGATGCTGAAAACATTTGATGCTCCAGAACGGGAATTTTGCACCGTGCGACGTTCACGGACCAACACACCACTTCAGGCTTTGCTGTTGCTCAATGGGCCGCAATATGTCGAAGCAGCAAGGCATCTAGCTGAGCGAATGATGAGTGAAGGTGGAGAGACGATCGACGACCGGATTATCCATGGTTTTCGATTGGTGACGGCACGTTATCCATCAAAAGCGGAATTGAAGATTTTCCGAGAAGCGTACCAGTCGGAAATCAGCCGTGCAGCGAGCGAGCCTGGGTTGATCGAAAAAGTATTCCAAGTTGGTGAGTCAACAGCATCTCCTGAAATGAACAAGGTTCAACTTGCCGGATTCGCCAGAGTGGCTCGATTGTTGTTGAATCTAAATGAAACAATTACCAAAGGTTAGCTGCATAGTGCAGTCGCCATGCGTTTCGCGAAAACGACGCTCTTTGCCTTCACTGAGATAGAACGAATCCATGATAAATCCGATCTTCGAAGCTGGCATACTCGAAACCCGCCGACAGTTTTTGGGACGTCACAGCCACGGTATTGGTGCAGTAGCGTTGGCTTCTCTGCTGAATGGAAATCTCTTCGGAGCTGATTCACAAAGTAGCCCGACTCAAAGCCTTGGACTGAGTGGCCTTCCGCATTTTGCGCCGAAGGCAAAACGTGTGATCTATCTACTTCAGTCGGGCGCACCTTCGCAGGTGGATTTGTTTGACTACAAACCTTCGCTTGAGAAGTTCCATCTTAGTGAACTCCCAGACAGCATTCGGCATGGACAGCGACTGACAGGGATGACGGCAGGGCAGAAAAACTTTCCGATTGTGAAATCTCCATGGAAATTTCAACAGCATGGAGAGTCGGGAACGTGGCTGAGCGATCTGCTGCCACATATGGCGGGTGTTGTGGATGACATCTGCGTCGTGAAATCGATGCACACTGAAGCGATCAATCATGACCCGGCCATCACGTTCTTTCAATCGGGGCATCAACAGCCTGGACGTCCCAGCATTGGAGCGTGGTTAAGTTACGGACTGGGCAGCGAATCTCAGAACCTGCCCTCCTTCGTTGTACTCCTTAGCAAGAATACGTTTCATCAGGCGCAGCCATTGTACGACCGTCTCTGGGGGAGTGGATTTCTTCCATCGAAGTTTCAGGGCGTGAAATTTCGCAGTCAGGGCGACCCGGTCTTGTATCTCAATGATCCCACAGGAGGGACCACAGAAACGAGACGAGCCATGCTTGATCGCTTGGCTGCACTCAATCGCATTCGTGAACAGGAAGTTGGTGATCCCGAAATCAATTCACGGATCGCTCAGTACGAAATGGCATACCGAATGCAAACGTCAGTTCCCGAGCTGGCCGACATTTCTGATGAACCGGAAAGCACTTTTAAACTGTACGGGGAAGATGCTCGAACGCCTGGAACCCACGCTGCCAACTGCCTGCTTGCCAGACGTTTGGCCGAACGTGGTGTCCGCTTTATTCAGGTCTTTCATCGCGGCTGGGATCATCATAGCAACGTTCAGAAATATCTTCCCACGCTCGCCAAGGAAACCGACCAAGGGTCTGCCGGGCTGATCGCAGATTTGAAACAACGCGACATGCTGGACGAAACATTGGTGATTTGGGCAGGTGAATTCGGACGAACAGTCTATTCGCAAGGCAATCCAGCAACGTTCGGTCGTGACCATCATCCACGTTGCTTCTCAATCTGGATGGCTGGCGGAGGCATTAAGCCAGGAATCAGCTACGGTCAGACGGACGACTATTGCTACAACATTGAAGAAAACCCTGTTCACGTTCACGATTTTCACGCAACGATGCTGCATTGTCTAGGCATCAATCATGAACGGCTCACCTACCGTTTCCAGGGCCGCGATTATCGTCTGACCGATGTCCACGGAAATGTCGTTGAAGGGATTCTGGCTTGATTCAATAAGGCCTAAGTGAACTTGAATAACCAAGGAGACGAAGCAGAGGGTGACTGTATTCATGACTTTTCTTCTAGGTAAAATAAATCCGTAAAGAATCGGTCAAAAGAATCAACTTTGCAAGCTTTGGTGTGGCGAACGTCTACGCCATTAGTTCAATCACGTTCTTCGGTCACTTCGTGATAGAAAAAACGACCTCCCCCGAATTGCCAAAGAGCTTAAACGTCAATTGGCTTGGTCACCTTACGGGACGCTCGCTTGAAACGATTTAATTTGTAGAATTACACTAGGGGATCGTGAGTCGGAAAACGGTCGGTCCATGCTACAAACATAAAAATTTCACTTCAAAAAGGACGTCAGATGATTCACCGAACGCTCGCGGTGTTGATTGTAATGTTGATTGCAGTCCCAGTGTCGGTCTTCGCTCAGGAAGATGCACAGGAATTCAAAGGGAAAATCGCCAAAAAGTATGCGGACTCGGTTGAGTGGTGGCCGAAGTCAGCACGTCCACCCGAAGGCGCTCCCAATGTACTTGTTCTGCTCCTCGATGATGTTGGGTTCGCTCAGCTTTCGCGGACATTTGGCGGCTTGATCGACACTCCGAACATTGACCGTCTGGCAATGAACGGATTGCGGTATAACAACTTTCATACCACCGCGCTCTGTTCTCCATCACGAGCCACACTCATGGCGGGTCGTAACCCACACTCGATCGGACTCGGCAGTCATGCACTGACTGCCATGGGATTTCCGGGCTACAACGCCATTGTGCCACCGACCGCCAAATCAGTCGCGAACTACCTGCAACAGAGCGGCTACGTGAATTACGCGCTTGGAAAATGGGACCACACTCCGCTGTACGAAGTCTCTCAGGCAGGTCCTTTCCACCGCTGGCCGAGCGGAGAAGGCTTCGATCACGCGTATTGCTTCATGGCAGCTGACGTACATCAGTTCATTCCAGTGATGTGGAACGATCACACGCCCGAGGAATACCGGAAGTCGGAGCATCTCGACAAAGACCTGGCGGATCGAGCTATTGAGTGGATCACCGGGCACAAAACACTCAAGCCGGAGGATCCTTTTATGATGCTCTGGGCGTCCGGTTCCATGCACTCACCACACCACGCGCCCGACGAGTACATCATTCGTTATCGCGGTAAGTTTGACGAAGGCTGGGACAAAGCTCGTGAGAAGATCCATACGAAACAACTCGAACTTGGAATTATCCCAGCTGGTACCAAGCTGACGCAGCGCATTGATGAAATCCCAGCGTGGGATTCCCTGAAGCCGAAAGAGCAGCAACTGTACGCTCGCCAGATGGAAGTCTTTGCAGCCCAAATGGAGCACGTTGATTTTCAGATCGGTCGCATCATCGCAACACTCGAACGCATTGATGAACTGGACAACACACTAATCTTCGTCACCGCCGACAACGGAGCGTCCGGAGAAGGTGGACTGGCGGGGACATTCAATGAGACATACGTCCTCAACGGTCTGCAAACTGACTTCGAATCAAACTGGCGGAACTATCCGGACTGGGGACGCGAAAACACCTATCCCCATTACCACGCCGGTTGGGCGATGGCCGGGAATACGCCGTTCAAATACTTCAAGCAAAGTGAGCACCGAGGTGGGCAACACGATGCTCTCGTTGTGCATTGGCCTAATGGCATTAAGGCCAAAGGCGAGATTCGCAGCCAGTATCACCACATCAGCGACATCGCGCCCACAATCATGGAAGCAGCCAAAATTAAGCGACCGGACACGTACCACGGGATCAAACAGCAGCCCTTCGATGGCAAGTCGATGGCGTATTCGTTCGACAATGCCAATGCTCCAAATGTCAAAAGTCGGCAGTACTACGAAATGTTTGGCAACCGAGCGATTTGGGTCGACGGCTGGAAAGCTGTCACGTTACACGGAAAACGCATGCCATGGGTCATCGGTTCAGTGACGCCTTTCGAGGACGATGTCTGGGAACTGTACCACGTCTCCGAGGACTTTTCTGAGAGCAAAGATCTTGCCAAAGAGAACCCGGAAAAACTGGAAGAACTGAAAAAAATATTCGATGAAGAAGCGTGGAAATATAACGTCTACCCGCTCTACGATGACATGCTCAAACGGCTCAACGCAGTGAATGGCGTTCTGTTCGGCGATCAAAAAGAATTCATCTACTACGCTCCGGGAGCCGTCCGCATCGCCGAGAAAGCCTCCGCTCCGGTCAAAGGTCGCTCGCACAGAATCGAAACGACGATCAACCTTAAGGGAGGCGAGGAAGGCGTCATCATGGCATGCGGCGGTATGACGGGTGGATACTGCATGTTCATCAAGGGTGGTCGACTGTACTTTGATTACAACTTCCTAGATGGCGTCTATTACACTCTTGAGTCGCCAACGTTGCCGGAAGGTTCCACAGACTTGAAGTTCAACTTCACCTCGACCGCGGCGTTCAGTGGCAAGGGCGAGTTGTACGTGAACGGCAAGAAAGTTGACGAAGTCGAAATGCCCAATATGCATCGCTCAACATACTCGCTTGCAGAAACTTTTGATGTCGGCATCGACACCGGGACGCAGGTTTCAAAACTTTATAGAGGGACCAACAAGTTCACGGGAACTCTGGATCGAGTCACAATCACACTCACCGATTGATCCGACGAGCAGGTTTCAGTAAAGGTCGGCTACTGGCCCATTTGTTGCCAGTGGTTGATCTTTTTATTTAGCTGCATTGTCCAGCCCCATCACAGAATTTCCAAACAATTTAGAAAACCTGATATTCAGCCTCAATCCACGGTTATTAGCTGTGAACAGAGCCACCCAATGAGCGGGATGCGAATTCCGATTGTCGTGCCACTGCCGGGGCGCGTATCGAGTGTGAAATCCCCCTGAACAAGCCTCACTCGTTCCTTGATACTCGCCAAACCAAGCCCCGGTTTGCCATC
>DAOUPA010000001.1 GCA_030626405.1 Planctomicrobium sp. | reverse complement strand
GGGTATCCAACACTTGGCGAAAGTCAAACTGCTGCGTTGTATCCACCCAACCTGCTGCTCTATTCGCAGTTTGATGTCAACACGGCGTACAACCTCTCGCAACTGCTGCACTATGTGTTGGCGTTTGTTGCAACCTGGTCATTTGCTCGACGCGTTAAGCTAAGTCCCGCTGCGGCGACGTACACTGCAACGGCGTTTGTCTACGGTTGGTTCCCAGCACGAATATGCCTGGAATGGGCAATTATCGGCGGTGCGTGGTTTGCTGCAATCCTCTGGGCAGCGACCGTTTTTCTACAAGATCGAAAACCGTGGGCGCTCGCGGCAGTCGGTTTTTTTCTCGGAATGGACTTACTCGCCGGACATTACAATCTCGCCTTCATTACTTTGCTCTTACTGGTGTGTTTGCCGTTTCTAATTCGTTCGACGATTTCAGTCGAAACGAAATTGAAAGTTGCTCGTTCGTTGATTCCGTTACTGCTGATGGTCAGTGTCGGTTTTATGATTGCGGCTGTGCAACTGCTGCCCACGGTGGAGCTAAAGTCGCTGTCGCAACGTCAGGAAGTAAATGAAAAATTCACGCCAACTTACGGACACATGCCACCGTCAGCGGTTTCGCAATTGTGGCAACCCTGGTCCTGGCATGGCGGTGAAGTGCCGATGGATCGCCACCTTGAACAGACAACTTTGCTCAAGGTTCCGAATTCAACGAATCAGGTGGAAGCGTTCCTCTACTGCGGGTTCTTAACGATCCTGGTTGTCGCGCTCGGCTGTCTGTCGTCTGAAATACGGCGCAAGCTCTCTCTGACCGGGTACTGGCGTTGGTTTTTCGTCGCGCTAACGGGACTCTTCTTTGCAACTGGCTGGCCGACTTATTATCTCACCGATGTTCCGGGATTTGGATTTTTCCGTGGACCAGGAAGGTACTCGATGGTCACCGCTTTGGCTTTCGCAGTGATGGCAGGTGGAGTTTTAGATGCCTTGTTCAAGCGATACAAGCTTCGAGTCGGAACAACTCGTGTCATCTATGTCGTTCTGCTTTCTGCGCTCGTGATTGATCTCTGGGCGGTGAGTCGGCAATACAACTTTGGCGAGGCACCTTTCTGGGGCAGGCAAGTGTTTTATGCAGTCATGGTCGACGACCCTCCGATCAATCACCGCCAAGAGAGCGAAATCAAAAAGTATTTCGCTGACCAGGGAAACAACGTCCGGCTTTATGCTCCAGGTCAAAACGTCCCGACTCTTCTTGGTGTTTCATCATTGCCGGTCTATCTTGGAATTGGGCCTGAAATCTACGAGTCGGATCAAATGCGTGTTGACTTTGAATCGCACGATCCCGATGTTGCTCGTGAAAATATGTCACGGCTGCGGCAGTTTGGTGTGACGCATTTATTGCTGGAGTCGCCCGTGAACGAAGCGACTTGGGACGTGACTTTAATTGGCGAGATATACGACGCTCTGATGAATCGAGCGCTTGCGCGTCGGGAACCGTTCTATTTTTATGCGGTGAACAACGCCCTCGGTCGAGCCTACGTTAAAGACCATTCAGAAGTTTCTGTCACGGTGACTTCGTCACCTCATGAAGTTGAAGTGATATTAAGAGAGGCCAAAGAAATCGGCGCTGTCGAGCTTGTCCTGACGGACCTCGACTACCCTGGCTGGACGAAGACTTCCGAAGACGCGAGCAAAGATTCGCTCTTCCGTCGACAGCAAGTCACTCTCAATCAATCAGGAGGCCCAATGATCGTCAAGTGGACATACAATCCCTGGACGGTCCGCGTGGGCGCGGGAGTTTCGATTCTGGGAATCTTGATCGTACTCCTCGTTGCAGCGTCACCATTGTATAGACGCAGCAACGACCAATCTGGAAACACCTAAAAAAGACGAACGATCAATGAGCCGATCTTAACCACCCAATTGTGCGAGCCACCAGGTGAGGGCGACTAACGCCCCGACGACGATCCAGGAAATGATGAAGCCGGCCATGCCGACGAATGTCGGCGTAGGAAGTTCGATATCTTTAATTGGGAGGAGCTTGCCGGTTTCCGGAGGCAGCGGGTTTTCAGGAAGCGTACAAGGTTGATTAACTTTTTCACCTGGTCGGACTGGCGTTCGCAACAGTGTGAAGAAGTGATCAAGTTTGCTTTCTTCAGGGCGTCTGGAAATAAAACTTGTCACTAGGCCAGCGGCTGCTCCTCCACCAAGATAGATCACGTACTGCCATGGAATGCTTGTCGTGATTTTCGATTGCCCAATGATTTCAAATTTTGTGACGGGGAACGTTTCCCAGAGCCATCCTCGGAACAAGTTTGGAAGGTAGTCGATGTTTTGTTGCAGGAAGGCCGAGTTCCCTTGCGCTGCAATCCACACTGATGGATTATGAACCGTTGTCAGATACCACAATCCAGCGGCGGTGAGAGTCGAAGTCCACACCGCAGCCGGGGTGTAGCCTCTCCAGATAATTCCAAACCAGAACGCCAAGCCAATAAAGGCCGGAATCGCATTCACGTAACGCGTGAGAACTTGAATTGCATCTTCGAACTGCGTCATCATCACGAGTGCTAAGGCGACAATCACAATCCCAGAGATACGCCCTACCCAAACGAGTGATATTTTGGACGCTTTCGGATTCAGGAATTTCTTGTAGATGTTTTCGGCGAAGAGTCCAGACCCCATGACCATGTGTGCATCGCAGGAACTCATGATCGCTGCCAAAAGCGATGCAAACAGCAATCCGACGAGTCCTGGGCTGATCTTAGGAAGAATGTCATGTGCCGCATAACCAAAGACGCTATCGGCAAAGTTTTTCATTTCAGTCGGGTTGCTGTTCAATTCTGCGAGCCTCTCGGCAGAAATGAATCCGTTGTCTGGGGTCAAGTAAATGACGACGCAGGCCAGCCCGGTGAATGTCCAGGCGATTGTGCATAGACGCTTCATGAAGTTGCCGACGGTGAAGCCGAAGCGACCTTCGTATTCTGTTTTGCCAGCACCGCAAACTCCCATAATGTGTGGCTGGACAACGATTCCGATCAAAGCGTTAATGGACATCATCACGATGTAGAAAATCGTGATCGGTTCTTTTCCAAGTTTCGCGGCAAGGTCATTGGTGAGCGTCATGCTGAGCATGTCGCTGCCGCTGAATCCTGGAACTCCTTCATGCAGAGCAGCAAAGCCGCTAGGTGCGCCGGTGACTTGTGCGGCGTAATACAACGCAAATGGCAGCAACAGGAATGAGAAGATGATCGTTAAAATTCCCTGCACGAAGTCTGTCACGACAGCGGCTCCGAGACCACCAGCTAAACCATACATGACAAACATGACGGTCATAGCACCGACCGCGTAGACGACAGGAAACTGCCCGCCGGTGAGTCCTGTCACCATCTTCGCACCAAAGAAAAGCGAGGCAGAGATAAATGTGATCGACATGCAGATGCCGAGGATCGAGTAGAGCAGCGAGGTGGATATGTCGTAGCGAGCTTCAAAGAAGTCACTGGTCGTTAATGCACGCATACGACGCATGACAGGAGCAATAATCCAATAGAATGGAGTCGCCCATAACCAAAGGAATTGATACCAGATTCCGGCCAGGCCGTTGCGGAAAGAACCAGCGGCAACGCTAATGGCATGCTCGCTACTTGTCCCTGCTCCGAAGGCGAAGAACATCATGAAGACCTTGCCGAACCGGCGGCCACCCATAAAGAAATCGTCTGCATCGTGGACTTTGGTGAACGACCAAATTCCCATCGCAGTAATGCCGATCAGGTACGCAAACAAGACAACCCAGTCCAGCCAATGCAGCCCCAGAAGATCAGAGGACTCGGCAATTTCAGCAGCTAAAAGCATGGTCGTTCCTGCGGTCTGGCGAGTCAAATTCGAAGGATCACTTAGGAGATTCGAATCGGCTCAGACAGTTTGTTGAGCGACGCGGGAACAAGCCAGTGTGCCCCATCGACGCGGGAAGGATTCATCGAGGAGTCTTGCAGTTCAAAGGTGGGAGATGCAAGAGAACGAGATGTAGAATGGGAAGATCATGAGTCCGTAGAGAGGAATGACACGACCTGCCTCGCGGGATAACGCTGTGCACCATGTGTCAATACTTTGTCGCGGGTACTAGAAGATGCCTTGTCATTCTGAATCGATGCGGTCCGCATCTTCCTTCTCTTCTTCCTGCATACCTTTTTTGAAGGAATTCACAGACATGCCAAGACTTTTCATTGCTGATGGAAGCCGGCTGCCGAAAAGCAGGAGAATAATAAACGCCAGGATGAGAAGCTCCGGAGTACCAAGTCCGCCGAACATAAATGATCTCGCAAAATAGTGCCGTGAATGATGATGGGCAAACGCCTATTGAGATTCATAAATGGTGACAACTGACCATTCGCAGTTCATCATCAATCCGGTCTCAACAATGCCCAATCCTGATAGGAGAGTGTATCGTTGAAGATGAGAAGACTCAAACAGAGACCATGTTTTTTACTTGACCCAGATTGGATTCGATCTCTGACCGATGGATTTGGTATGGGATACGTCTCGTTTTTATTTGGCGTGAATGTCAAAGAGCAACCCCGAGAATCCTCGGAGTTGCTCTTGTTGCAATTTCAAAAGACGCAGATTTGCACCTGCAAGCGGAAGATTAACCTCCTTGCCACAGCAGGAATCGTTCTGTTTGAAGGTCTTTCATTTGTATGATTTGCGGATCTGGATTGTCCCAAATCGATTTCAAAGGGTATTCATCCGGAATGGGTTGTCCCAGAATTTCCATGACGGAACGCCAAATCAGCATCGCTTTGATGCCTTCCTCGATGGTGTCGCTTTCATCGACAAGCATGATGTTCGTGCCATCTTCAGCCTCGTACTGCTCAATAACAGAAGCGAGCAATGCCATCCCTTCTTCAAGAGATTTTCGGGCACCCTCGAAGTCTGAAACGTTTCTGTAAAGTCTTCGACCTTCGATCAAGTGGTATCGTGCGCGAGTCATTTCTTCTCGGCGTTCGATTTCACAGTGACGCTTCCAGTAATCGTAAACGGTGTTCTTGATATAGCGTGCCTGCCACTGCTTCTTGTCTGCCAGTGTCATGTTGTCTTCTTCGGCAAGTTGTTCAAGAACGTTATCGTCGTGTTCAAGGATAATTGTTCCACCGCCACTCGAATCGATCCGCATACGGCCGTAAACTTCGGTCCAATCGGTGTAGGCATTCGCCCAATTCTCCTGGCTTTGACTTGCCCACTGACGGTAGACTCCATCTCGGCGAGCTTGCATGGCTTCCGGGCTGATTTGAAGTTCATCAATTAAATTGAGCTCGTCTTTCACGCCATCTTTCTGGAATCCAGTGGCGTAGTCGATTAAGCAGCGATACGGATAAGCAACAAAGAGTGCCTCGTCCATGCGGTGCTGTTCGACGTTCGGTTGCCGAAGTGTTTCATTGGCGAGCAAGTACCAATCGCGAGCAACAAGGTAATGGTCCTTCCCTTCGGGGTTGATCGTTTCATCAGGTCCGCCTTTCCAGACCTTTACGTTTGGATCGCTTTTAAAGAAAGCTCTGTAAACTTCTTTTTCGTCCGCAACGCCAATTTTCGTTCCGAAGAACTGGCCCGCTCCAAACTGAAGCTCAGGGACTTTTTTGTTTCGTTCGGTTCCACGAATCAGGAACTTTGCCCCGCGCTTCACCCAGTGGAATCGATCTTTGACATCATCGCATTCGGCGGAAACATTGTACGCCAGGTTCCATGCCTGAAATTCCCAAACACCTTTGAAGTGTGGTTGCAACAGGATGATTGATTCAACTCGCTCATTGAGTTGGTTGAACTGTTTGGTTTCTTTATCGTGGATTGCCTGACTCCAAAGCCAGCTTGCCACGACTCCGCGCATCCCCAGCAATGCGAGATTCATTGCCGCGCTTGTGGGGTCAACATTTCCCAGGCTCGACTCCCCCAATTCATAAGTCGTTCGCTTTTGAGCAAGATATCCACCTGCCCCCTTGCTAGTGCCAGGTGCTCCAAAGATGATGACGGGAAGAAATGCCAGAACTGCGACTGCAGCATAGAGCATCTTCCGCTGTTTGACTGTGAGATTGTTCATTTGTGTTCAAGCTCCCGGAATTGAAGACTGAAATAACCAAGTATAATTAAAGGAATAATAAATCCGATGGTTGTGAGAATGCTTGGCAGCAGTGCGCCTGCCCAGGGAACGTCGAAACCGTTTGCTGCGTATTTACTCGTGTTGAAGTAAGAAAAATTTGGGATGACCGACCTCACGAAAAACAGAATGTTGAAGACGTTCTCATCGAGAAATTCGATAACGTCTTTTCCAACACCCAGGTTGTCTGGGAGTTCAGTTGTTTGATTCATTTTGGTGACAAGGCGATACAGTGACTCCAGGATTCCTCCACCCAGAATGCCTCCATCTTCCTCGCGATGCTTTTCCGTTTCGCTGATGAAAGTGTAGATCCAATTCCCCAGGATAATGACTGTTCCTGTCAGGAATGTTGAAACCGGGCCTTTCAGGAAGCAGCTTGAGGTTGTCCCAAAAGCGACCACGAGAACGAGCATCAGCGCTAAGCCGATATTCGCTTTGACATACGATGTGAGGAATGGACGGTCCTTCATGCGGATGAAAAGATCGCCTGCCGCACAACCGAGATATTGCTGGTCGTCGACGCAGGCAATTTCGACTGTCAATGAATTGCCATCGACAACATCATTGAACAAGCTTGCCGTTTTGGGCTTTGCGTCTCGCTCATAGCTATCAATGTATTCCAGCTTGTCTGGGATAATGACGACGGAAAGTTTCGGGTCGTCACTGTGCTCATTCACGGGGTAAGTGTCCGGCAATGTGATACGAAGGTCCGTCTCTGGATTGATGAGCGTGATCTGATATCGAATTTGTTCTTCGATATCACCTTTGTGTGTCCGAAACGCTTCAAACGACTGCTCAAAGCGGATTTCTCCACTTGCCGTCAGTTCGGCAATGTCGAGATTATCGAATGTCCAGATCGCACGAGCTTTGGTCAGCCCTTCAATGTAGCCTCGGTAATCCCAGACATATCCGACGTTTGTTCCAGTTTCAGAGATCTCTCCGCTACGGTCCAGGTAAATTAAATCTCCGTAGGCAGGAACACGCGCCACCATTTGATCTTCTGATTGAGCGGGAACTTGACGCAGAATCCAAACGTACCCGAAGATTGCTGTCACGACGAGAATCGATAACACGATGGCCGAATAGCCCGCTATTCGACCGATCACGATTTCACTTCGGCGGACAGGTTTGGTGACCACCGTATGCATCGATTTCGCCTTGATGTCCGCAGGCAGTCCCCAGCACGAAATCAGCAGCGCCATCAGGCACAAAAGAAAGTACATCGCTGACATCACGAAAGTGATGTATGGCAGTGCTGGTTTTTCAAGGTCACTACTGCCGAGAAACCAGCCACCGAACATGAACAGCAGGACGAAAAGCCCACCGATCATGAGTGCCTTACGGCTGATGGCTTCTTTCATGGTGAGCGAGGCCAGAGCGCCGACCCGCTGGAGGGAGATTTGCGTTAAATCGCCCAAACCTCCTCGGATCGACTTCCAGAAGATTCGTGGTCCCGAAAATCCTCTAGTGAGGAGCGAAATGACGAAACCAAAAGCGAGCGCAAGGGCACTGCAAGCGAGTACAGCAATCAACCAATGCTGAAACGCGGCACTCAAGTTAAAGGTTGATGGTTCAATAGACATCTTTGCCTCAGTCCTATAATGGATGCGAAAGTTGTGAAGTGGTCAAAAGCACCTTTTTCAGGCACTTTCGCTCGTCGGACGCTCGCCAGGTTCAAATCGGCGACCAGGACGAGCCTCACTCTCAGCAACAGTTCGCAGGAAGAGGTCTTCCAGTGTGGAGGTCGGGTGAGCGACCTTTTTCAATTTTGCTCCATGTTTTTCCAGAACCTGTTCGACTTCTTTTATTGCTTCGTCATTGAGAGAAGTCGACAGTAATTCTGTTTCATCTTTTGATGTCAAGAGTTCCTGAACGTTGCCGATCACCTTCAGTTCGCCTCGGAACAGAATGGCAATACGGTCGCAAACGTCCTGGACATCTGCCAGAAGGTGGCTACACATGACGACGGTTTTTCCTTCGTCACGCAGTTTCAGAATCATGTCCTTCATGTCTCGCGTTCCGAGGGGATCGAGTCCACTCGTCGGTTCATCAAGAAGAACTAACTCTGGATTGTTGATCAGTGCTTGAGCCAGACCGATTCTGCGAGTCATCCCTTTCGAATATTCTTTCAACTGACGCTTTCGAGCGTGCTGAAGACCAACTCGCTCAATCAATTCGTCTCGTCGTTCGCGACGTTCCTTGCTCGTCATCTTGAAGAGCCGACCGTAGAAGTCCAGTGTTTCGTCGGCGTTCAGGAATCGATAGAGGTAAGATTCTTCTGGCAAGTAACCAATGCGTTCGTTTTTCTCCACATTGTGGGCTGGCTGACCGAGGATCCGAACTTGACCTTCCGTTGGAAACAGAAGTCCGAGGAGGAGTTTCAGAGTCGTCGTTTTTCCTGAGCCATTCGGGCCGAGGAGTCCGAAAATTTCACCACGCTTGACGTCCAGACTCAGAGAATTCAACGCTTTCACTTTTGGCCGCCCCCAGAAGTCTCGATAGACTTTCGAGAGGTTGCGAATTTCAATAACGGATTCTGACATCGGGTCCCCTAATGATGTTTACGGTTGAAGCAAGTGCTCCGGGAAAAATGAAATAAAATCAATAAATGCAACGCCTGCCCACAGGGGAGGGTGCTCTCTTACCAGGAAAAATGAATATGCGATAAGAATAGTACCCATACACTGTATGAATCGTGCCTATGACTTTCAACGAATTTGGGGCGGTAACATCAACAGGTTCACGTAAATTTCGTTTCCGCCGTCATAGCCACTTTGGTCGTTATCCCTTATACTCGGCCCTCAGTTCGGCTCGTCATTTCGAAGATTTTTCAGGAGAAAACGTTGTTCGCAGGTCCTCTTGTCGCTCGCGAATTGACTACAGATCCCCGAAAGTTTAAGCATTTTGGAATGCGCGCGGGCTACGTCGCCATTCTCACTGTTCTCATGTACACAGCGGCACAGGCGACGTTTGCTCTCGCACCGCCTCGAGGATTAGGCGATATCTCCCGGTTTGGTGTGTTTGTCTTCAACCTTTTGGCCTCAGTACAACTTGCCGTTGTGATTGGGATTTCGTTGCTGTTTGCAGCAGGGAGTGTTGCCCAGGAGAAGGACAAACGAACTCTTATTTTGCTGCTCATGACCGATTTGCGGGCAACGGAACTCGTAGTCGGCAAAGCGATTGCCAGCTTACTGCCAGTACTCGTGATGATCGCAGTTTCCGTTCCAGTCTTTACAGCACTGACTCTTCTCGGCGGGATTACATTTCGCCAGGTCATCTGGTTTGAAATTCTTTGTCTCGTCTCAGCACTGGCCGCTGCAAGCTGGGGGATTTTGGTGGCTTACTGGCGTGATAAAACTTTCCAGACAATTGCGATCACGTTGCTGGGGGCTGGTCTGTTCATTGGTTCTGTTGAAGCCATCGTGACGATCAGTGGAGACGGTTCCGCACTCGGGATGGCGGTTGGTCCCCTCAACCCTTTTCGATCTCTAAGTGGTCTGCTTAATCCGCTTACGAGTCAACCAACAGTGGCAATACCTGTTGTTAATGCGTGGTTCTCGACAATCAGTTTGCTGGTGCTGTCGGTCTTGCTTTCCGCTTACACCTGTTTTCGAGTGAGGCTTTGGAATCCAACGCGAAGCGTTTTTCTCACTACTGAAGAGAAGATCACAGGCGAAACTCAATCTGCTGTTGGTAAAAGAGAAGAAACGCCAACGGCGGAACCCAGTTCTACGAGATCGGCGCGTCCAATCTGGGACATTCCAATTATTTGGCGTGAAATCTGTACTCAGGCGTACGGGAAAAAAGTGGGGTTGATCAAAGGGGCGTACTTCATTTTTGTTATTGCCTGTGTTTTTTGGTTACGAGGTGCCTCAAGCGACGCTCCATTGATGTTGGGAGTCATTTCCGCATCTGGATTTGCGTTTGTAATGCTGTCACTTCTCTCGCTCATCCTGATTAACGCTCAATCTGTGACTTCACTCACTTCTGAGCGAGATGGTCAGACGCTGGAACTTCTGCTCGTGACTGAAGTGACTGCCAAAGAGTTCATCTTCGGAAAGTTGGGAGGAGTTCTCTTCAACATGAAGGAGTTGATTTTTGTACCGTTGCTGTTTGCGGTGATGGCCTGGATTCGAGGCGAATTTGAATTCGAGTCGCTCGTCTTCATTAGCCTTGGCTATCTGACTTTGGTCCTGTTTGCAGCAGCACTCGGATTGCATTCCGGTCTGTCCTTTGAGAATTCGCGCTCAGCGATCTTTAACAGTCTGGGAACGATCTTCTTTCTTTTTGTCGGGATTTTTGTTTGTATGATGCTGATCGTTGAGGCTCGCAGTTCGTTTACGATGCAGTTTTTCCCGTTCATCGCATTCATCGGTGGTGGAAGCCTTGGCTTGTGGCAATCTCTGACGCATAAAAATCCATCCAGAGCATTGTTCCTCAGCGCCTGGATTCTTCCTTTCCTGACTTTTTATGCAATCGTGAGTTTCCTTCTCGGAAATACAGCTGCCGTGTTCATGGCCGTGCTCTTTCCGTTTGGTTTTACTATTACTGCGATTCTCGTCCCTGCGATCAGTGCATTTGATGTTGCTCTGGGGCGAACGACTGTTGATCGGTGATGAACGAACTCGCTGCCACGGTGGATCTCTGGCTTCCAGGTGTGATCGTCATGAGCATTTTGATCATGGCGTCAGGTTTCTTTTCAGGATCCGAAACCACTCTGTTCTACCTTTCACGAGAAGAATTAAGACGGCTCCAATTCGGAGGATCGAGTGCGCGACTGGCCGCGCAATTAATGCGAAACCCTGATCGACTACTGACGGTTGTTTTATTCTGGAATCTTGTCATCAACCTGACGTACTTCTCCGTCAGTATTATTACCGCCAAGGGCTTGGTCGACGCCAACGCGAATACCGCTGCGGGGGTTCTTAGTGTTGGGGCTCTCCTCGTGATGATTCTGCTGGGAGAAGTTGCACCGAAGAGTATCGCCGTGATTCTCAGACGGACGATCGCCGTCTGGGCAAGTTGGCCTTTGGCTGTGGCTTCGCGAATTCTCGACCCGATTCTTCCAATTCTCGGAGCAACAACGCGCGGATTGCGGAGAGCCATCTGGCCTCATTTGAAGCCGGAACCGTATCTGGAAGTGGACGACATAGAGAAAGCCATTGAAACATCCGAACTCGAGAATGACCTTGTTCAACTTGAACAGAAAATTCTAGGTCGGATTCTTCATCTCTCTGAAATGACCGCCGAAGAACTGATGCGACCACGTGGCTCCTATGATGTTTTCCTTCCACCTCTGTCAAAGCAGCAGTTACTCTCACAGTGTGAGAGCAGTGCATATTTATTCCTGGGTCAGGAAGACCGCGATACTGTGACCAATGCAATTTCTCTGGCCGAAATTAGTTCTCTTCCAGTTGAGAATTTTGAGTCGATTGCAGAAGTTGTGACTTACGTTCCCTGGTGCACAACAGTGGCAGAAACGCTTTCTCGGTTGAGAGGGAATCTTGTCAGCGTTGCAGTCGTCGTGAACGAGTACGGAGAGTCAATTGGAGTCATTACAGAGGACGATATCTTAGATACGTTGCTCGACCCTCAGTCGAGCCGTGCCCGGCGGCTCCTTGATCGAGAGCCGATTCATCAGCTTCCGAATGGAAAAATCATTGCCGAAGGAGTGACGACTCTTCGGTATCTGTCTCAATGGTTTGATGTCGATTACGAACCGGGAGAGGACGGGCTTTCAACGATTGTTGGGCTCATGCACGAGGATTTGGAGAGGTTTCCTGAAATCGGAGATGAGTCGATTTGGGAAAAATATCGATTCCGAGTTGTTCAGGGAGGTGGCCCAAGAGGATCAATTCAGGTCGAAGTTGAAGAACTCGATAAAGAGCAACACACTCCTCATCTGAAGAAGTAGAGTGAGATGTTTGAGCAGGTAGGTCGCTCTCCAAGATGTCTTCCAGGCTATTTAATGCCAGGGAGGACTCTGCAACAAAAAAGAAAAAAGCCCAGCATTTTGATAATGCCAGGCTTTTCATGTTGTTACTCATCGAGCAACTTTCTATTTCTTTGATCGGTCCGGTTGGTAGGTCCATTCCGGCGCGTCTTTAAACTGGAACTCTTTCTGGTTCGGGTCGAATTCATCGCCAGGGCGAAAGAATCTTTGGATGACAACTTTTCGCCACAGTTCCGGTTGCTCAACCGTTCCTCGATTCTCATATCCATTCGAAAATCCGTGCATGATCACTTTGAAAAAATCTGTTTTCGGATCAACATTCGACCAAGTCGCAACTCCGTAAATCCAGGGTTGCTTCTCAGCTTCGGGATCGACGATTTGAGGGAAGTCTTGAATGGCAGAAACCGTATTGTTGAGTCGCACTCGCTCAATTCTTTCGATCTCTTTCATTGCTTCAGGAATAATTCGGTCCGGGAGAATCTGGTTCGGAATCTCGGTTTCAGGATTGTCGTAAGTGATCAATGTAAATTCTGGCATGAACTGCAATGGACCCGGCAATGGATCGAGCTTATTGACTGCCAGAATGTCGTTGGCTGGTCGTTTTCGAACTGGTCGGTTGATCGCTCTCCAGACCAAATACCAAACTTGGCTCCTCTTCATTTCACCAGAAACCGGATCAGCAACTTCGGTCCAGGCAATTCGCACAGGTTTGATTTCCACCTGCATCACTTGCAATGAAGGTTGTCGAACGACTTCAGCATTCAGTGCCGTCGCCGGAATTTGTCGATCAAATCCCCGCGTCACTTGTGCTTGAGATTCGAGAGAAATGACCAGCAGTGAGACAGTGATCACAAGAAATTGAGTTGAAAGTTTCATTCGGCAGCCATTCTCAATCGGAATGCAAGATAAGGAGAGACGTAAGTTCGATTATCCATACTAAATCAGTGGAGGTCAAACTGGATGTTCGAGAGAACTCTCCAGATTAATTTTCGATGATATCGCACCAGAGTGATGAGCGAACAGTTTCACTTTCACGGTTTGATCGCAAACCTATGATTCGACTTCCTGTTTTTCCGAATTTGCAGAAGCGAATTCACCTTGTTGATGTCATAACCGAGGCACCATCGGGAGATGCGGAACGACCGGTATAATCAAAACTTCCCGTTGATTGAGGTTGATGAACTCCTGTGTTACCCATTCCAGCCTGGGTCATCACGAAAGCGTTCGCCATCCGGGTTCTTCTCATTCACGACCCATGGATCACCATGTAAGTGGTAGCCAACTTGCTCCCAGTAGCCGGGAGCATCGTCAGTGACGAAGGTGATTTTGCGAACCCATTTCGCACTTTTCCAAGCGTACAATCGTGGAACAACCAATCGCACAGGTCCACCATGATCGGCATCAATCTCTTCGCCATCGTGTCGATCTACAAAGAGGGCATCTTCCACGTCGAAGTCTTCGATTGGTAAGTTCGTCGTCCAACCGGAATCGCACCCTTCTGCCACAACGAACTTTGCCTCGGTACTGACACCTGCAAGACGCATGATCTCCCGTACTGAAACGCCCTCCCAGAGATTTCCCAACCGAGACCATTGCGTCACGCAGTGGAAATCGGAGAAAACCTGAACACGCGGCAGCGAACGAAATTCTTCGAGTGAAAACTCCAGTGGGGTCTCGACAAGTCCTGTGATTTTGAGCTTCCATTTCCCAGTATCGATTTTCGGAACGGTCCCGTAATGCAGAAC
Source organism: Planctomicrobium sp. (assembly GCA_030626405.1). Lineage (GTDB taxonomy): Bacteria > Planctomycetota > Planctomycetia > Planctomycetales > Planctomycetaceae > Thalassoglobus. The sequence continues at coordinate 51,610 of DAOUPA010000001.1, read as the reverse complement.
CGGCCACTTTCGAGTTCGTGATTGTCCAGGTGGAATTCGATTCTCACGACAAGTATCTGAACTAATGATGATGTCGGCATCGTTGCTGTCAGGTGGCCCTGGAGGTTCACCAGATTGGTACTTGGGATCGTCGTTCACCTGGTACGCTCCTGAAAATTTGGTAGTAGGGAAACTTACGGTAGCTATCCTAATCGATTCTCCCAGAATTCAGAAATGCCCTCCAACCCTGGGAATACACGAATGCAGGCGACATTTGCGTTTCCAGCGCGTATCATGGGAAGGGACACGGATGGTGTTCCGAGAATTTAGCGGCACTGTACAAAGTGTTCGACTCACGATTTTTATTTACTCGAATTCAGTGAATCTCGATGAAGAAAATTTACCTTCTTGTTGTTGGAAGTTGCGTTCTGGCAGCACTTCTTATTGCGGCGGTTCTTCTTTCCACCAGCTTAGATCCATCAGTTGCAACAACTGGCTTTGGCTCAGAAGCCCCCGAGTCGATTTCTCTCGAAGAGATGGTCTGGGTACCGGAAGGTAGTTTCATAATGGGAACAGATTACTTCCCAACTCCCAATGACCCGAATCCAGATCGCATCAAGCCGGATGAATACCCGGCTCATACTGTGGAACTGGATGGATTCTGGATGGACGAAACCCCCGTCACGAATCGAGAATACCTGGAATTCACAGAGATGACAGGTTATGTCACTTTCGCCGAAAGCACGCCGACTCGTGACGATTTCGCCAAAGGAGGAATCGATCCGACACTCATCCCAGACGAGGCATTGAAGCCGGGATCGATTGTTTTTAACTGTGAATTTGACAGGAAGAATCTCGTTACCGGCGTCACCGGTTGGGAGTATCAAGTCTGGGCAGTTGTCGACGGAGCGAATTGGCGACACCCTGATGGACCAGATTCAAATATCGATGATCGATTGGAGCACCCTGTGGTTCATGTGACTTGGGACGATGCTGTCGCCTATTGCAAGTGGGCAGGAAAGCGTCTTCCCACCGAAGCAGAATTTGAATATGCCGCCAGAAGTGGTGGAAAGCCTGTGAAGTACTTCTGGGGAAATGAACTCAACCCAGATGGGAAGTACCTCGCCAATTACTGGCAGGGAGAGTTCCCGATGGACCGGCTTGTTAAAGATGGGTTTCAAACGAGTTCGCCAGTGAAGGCCTACCCGCCGAATGAATTAGGTCTCTACGACATGGCAGGTAATGTCTGGGAGTGGTGCGCAGATTACTTCCACTCCACCTATTACCAGGTTTCTCCAAAACGCAATCCCAAAGGACCGCTCGAAAGTTTTGATGCCCGCGAACCTGGTTTGATCAAACGTGTTCAACGTGGAGGCTCGTTCATGTGCAACACGAACAGTTGCACCGGCTACCGGTCGGGAGCACGCATGGCAGGCGAAGTGATGTCCAGCAGTTTCCACAATGGATTTCGCTGCGTTGTGGATAGCGAAACACTTGACTCCTACAAGGCCGCTCAAAACAAAATTGCAGACTGGAAAAAGAGCAAAACGGCGACCGCATCTATCACTCATTGAAATCGTCGTGTGAACGACTTTACTCAAGATCGGAAAGATATCTGTGGCATGCCATGCAGTTGGCTGTCAAGTTCTGATAGACGAATGCAACCCCCTCAGGATTTTTTTTGATTGCCATTTCTTCGAGTTGAGTTGTGAGCCGAATGAACTCCAGATTGAAGTGGTCGTAGAGTTGATTGTCGATGTCGTTTCCTTCAAGGTCTTCCGGAGCCTCAATTGAAATCTTCTTCAGTGACGACGCAGCCCGAGAAACCATCTCCATATCGTTCATCACCAAGCCCTTGAAAACGTTCTGCGTATGGGTCATTTTTTTCGACATGGCCCGCCGAATCTTTTCGTTCTTCGACTCTGTCGGAATCGGTTTCACTTTCGACTTTTCATCGGCAAGCATGCCGTTCCCTAGTAATACGCACACAACACTCAGGATCATAATGATCACAAACTGTGGAGTCTTGATGGACATTTTTCTTCCTTGACTAAAAAGTGAATCGCAATTATTGCTCGATTTGTTTTTTTGCGTGAGATTTTGAAGTATCGCTAACAGACCCGTTCGTGAGAAGAGGAATTTTGGCGAAGCGATTTCAAACTCAGAGTTTCCGGAGAGATCGTTTTCGAGTGTTCCTGTGAATCTCACCGGTCTACAATAGCCGCACCATGGAAGACTCCAGCAACACTTCGAACTCCGAGACAGAATCTCATGCTGTATCGCCACCCAACGAGAAGGTCAAAACCTTCCCGGCAAAACCGGGTGTCTACCTGATGAAGGACAATCTTGAACGTGTCATCTATGTTGGCAAAGCCGTGAACCTGCGCAGTCGAGCGGCGAGTTACTTCACATCTGCTGCGGCAACGGAACATCGGACTGCAAATCTGGTGCTGGAAATCGCTGACATCGATTTCATCGAGACCGAAACAGAAGTCGACGCTCTGCTACTTGAATCTCGATTGATTAAAGATATTCAGCCGAAGTTCAATCAGGAACTCAAAGACGACAAAACGTTTCCTTACCTCCAAATCAGAACAAGCGAAGAGTTTCCGCGAGTGGAATTCACCAGGAAGCCGGAAACAAAAGGAGTAAAACTTTACGGACCGTTTACCTCAGCGAAACAATTGCGAGCGACGATTTCGGTCTTGCAGAAAGTTTTCAAGTTCAGAACTTGCCCACTGGATATTGAAGAAGACGACGAACGCTGGCGCTGGTTCCGCCCCTGCCTGTTGGCGAGCATTGATCAATGCACGGCCCCCTGTAATCTTCGCATCAGCAAGGAAGAATACCGTGAAGACATTCGTCGATTGAGAATGTTTTTGGATGGCAAAAGAGTCAAGCTGTTTAAGGAACTCGATAAAGAGATGAAACGGGCTTCATTGGAACTGAAATTTGAAAAGGCGGCACGATTGCGAGACGAAATCAAAGCTTTGGAAAATTTAAAGCTCAGAGGAAATCTTGAAGAACACGTCCAACCGGAAGTCTTCTATATCGATCCCAAGAAAGGACTGCGGGGGCTCAAGCAGGTTTTCAATCTCGAAAAGGTTCCGCGCGTGATTGAAGGGATGGACATCGCGCACCTGCAGGGTGGTGAAACGGTCGCCAGCATGGTGCAGTTTATTGATGGCCTTCCGTTCAAGCATGGATACAAACGTTACAAAATCCGCACCGTCGAAGGCATCGATGACTTTGCTTCAATGAGAGAAGTCGTCAGTCGCCGTGTACGACGACTGCATCAGGAAGGAGAGGCCTTCCCCGACATCCTCCTTATCGACGGTGGGAAAGGCCAACTGAACGCCGCTATGGATGCGATGCGCGTTCTGGAAATTCAGCCGCCATTTACGATTTCACTCGCGAAACGAGAAGAGGAAGTCTACGTCCCTGGCGAAGCAGAACCACGACGGCTCAGCCGCCATTCCTATGCATTGCGTCTCCTGCAATACGTTCGCGACGAATCACATCGCTTCGCCCAGGCGTATCACCACACATTGCGGCGGAAGTCGACCTTCGACTAAAAACTCCAGCTATTATGGTCCAGCGGCAGTGTTGAGAAAGGGTCGTAACGTTTGAGCGGATTGTTCATGAAAAGCGAACGAAGATTGGGAGGAAAGATGTTGCCTGACCTCAACGGTGACGTAGGTTTTGAATGAGAGATTCCCCCTCACCCGTGGTCCAACCAAGGCACCTTCGATGTTCCCAATTCTGGCATTGTCATTCACGCAATACATGCGAACGTACCAGAGATACGCCTACGACTTCTGGGATAACCTCACCCCGGCGCGATATGGAATGATACTCGTGGGTGTGCTCGTCTTCGGCTATCTGCTGATGAAGTCCGCCCGCTGAGAGTCTGATGACCGAGGCATTGCTCAAAGAAACTCCGCCAAAGCCAATTTTCTTGAATGGAAATTTGGCAAAAGACTACTGTTCTGAGTGAGTGGCCGCCAAAAGTTCTTCGTTCATTGCTGTTCGCTTTTGAGACAATCGATAAAACGAAATTCCAAATACAGTGAACAGCGACGCAGGCATCGCCAGCATGAAGAGAATGCTGTACATGTACGCGCGAGGTCGCGCCATCGCGGCGGCATTTGTGTCGTCTTCATTAGCGACCTGGCACATAGGGCAGGCATCCGCAGGAGACGCTGCAACGAAACCGCTCGATAGTACGAGCGCGACGAGCAGAATTCGAATTTGCTTCTTCATAAAATCACCTGTTTGCTCTGAAGAAAATTAGTTCAGAGCTTGTACAACATCCAGTAAATGATAACGCCTGTCACGGAAACGTACAGCCATATCGGGAAAGTCACTTTTGCCCACCGGCGATGAGAATCCCAGTTCTGCCTCAAACCTTTGACGATTGTCACCAATGCCAGAATAGGGACCAATGCGGCCAGAATGACATGGCTGATGAGAATTGAGTAATAAACGGTTTTTATCGTACCCGTTTGCTCAAAAGGCTTCCCCCGTAGACCAGTATAGTGGTGCAGAGCATAGTGATACGTCAGGTATGAAATCAGAAATACGCACGATATTCCAAAGGCGTACAGCATCATTTTCTTGTGTAGACTGACCTGCTTGGCTTTGATCGCGGAGAAGCCGATAAGAAGCAGCAACGTTGCCAGAGCGTTCAGCATGGCGTTTGTCGCTGGCAATTTTTTGGCCCACCGTGGGAGTTTCTCAAACGGATCAACTTTGACGCTTTTGACATACTCAAGGACAGTCTTCTCTTGAGCTTCTCTCGCTTCGATGACCGCTGGTTGAAATTTCTCAGGTGTTTCGATCTGGCCTTTGAGGACTCTGCGGAGTGTTGACATTTCCTTTGGGTCAGTGGAATCGTACCGACCGAGAATTTTTCCGGTGGCTCCAATATGAATGATATTGTTGTCGTGGGCGAACTCCATTCCTGGGCTACTTGCAGTGCCGACGTTTTTCCAGGTTGAAACCTTAAAACCTTCGCGGATGAGTTTCCAGACTTCCTCTGGTTCTCCGGTTCCGAACAGCCATCTCGGTGGTTCGGCACCCCAGATTTCGGCGTATCTTTGCATCACATCAACGTCATCGTGTTCCGGATCGACAGTGATTGTGACCATCCGCATATCGACGTTGGAAACGGTCTTGTCGAACTCCATCATCATTCGAGAAGTCATCGGGCACTGGTGTGGACAGCGGGCAAAAATGAAATTCACGATCCATGGCTTGCCGAGTAAATCCTGTTTCGTAAAAGGCTTCCCGGTTTGATCGAGAAGGGTGAAATCATCAACTTCGTCGGGGTTCCAGAGCCGAGGTTCATCAAACGTATTCAGTCGGTAGGTTGGAGGAAGTTCTTCTCCGGGCCTGATGGTGACATCATCCTGAGCAAACGTTACTGGCGAATTCACCAACAACACGAGTGCAAGAAGAATCAATTGAATGACAGTTAATTGTTTTTTCATGACGCCACCGCCGGGTCTCGTCTTGTGATCCAGATGTCGATGCTCAGGCACGCGACCGCAAAGCCGACCGTCACGAGAACACACACCATCATTGAAGGGTAGTCAGCGAGAAGTTGTTGGTCGACAACTAACGTTCGCCTCAAGCCAGCAACACCATAGGTGAGCGGGTTCAAACTCATCAGCAGTGACATCCAGCGACTTTCAGATCCGGGGAAAAATGCTCCCGAAAGCAACCACATCGGCAACAGAACGACACTCATCACACCGTGGTACCCTTGCACAGAGTCGATCTTCCAGGCAAACAGATACCCCAAGGCGGTGAGCCCCAGTGAAATCCAGAACAGAAACATCGCTGCTGCAACAATGCTGCCAGCGGAAAGATTCAAACTCATTTCCGGAGCTAAATTGATGAAATGCAAAAGTGGCGCGACAGCGAGGAACAAAAACGCTTGAAATAAAGCCAGAGCCGTTCCGCCTAGAACCTTCCCGAGAACGATTGACGTTCGCGGAACAGGCGCAACAAGAACTCCTTGCATGAATCCTTCGTTCCGGTCCTGAATGATCGAAATCGAAGAAAAGATCGATGTGAACAACACAATTAAAACCGCGACACCAGGCAGAAAGTATTCTTGAAACGAGAGCGCATCGGTGCCTTCGCTACCTGGCATTGCAAACGAGCCTTGTAGACCAGCACCGAACAAAATCCAAAAGACGACCGGTTGCCCAATGGCGCCAATGAGTCGTGATCGCTGACGCAGAAAGCGAACGACTTCTCGCACTGCAAGCGTCCAGGTTGCCAGCCACAAAGGCGAGGTTGAAGCCGTTTGCCCGGTTGTTGGATTTGATGCCGTCATTCGTCTTCTCCTGCGGACAAGTTCCGTCCGGTCAATTTGATGAAGACATCTTCCAGAGTCGGTTTCCCCAGGGTTAAACTTCGAAATTCCCCTTCGCACTGGGTCGCAATCTGAGCGAGCAGTTCGTGACCGTTTTCACGTTCAATACGTAAGGAGTCGCCAAGCTGAATGACTTCAGCTTGAAAACGTTCTTGTAGTTTCGTTTTGAGTGCTTCAGGGTTCTCTGTTTGGATCGTCAAACTGTCGCCGCCAACCATGCAGCGCAACTCGTCTGGAGTTCCGGATGCAATCAATTCCCCATTGTCCAACACACCCAGACGATCACAGCGGTCCGCTTCTTCCATTAAATGTGTCGTGACCAGAATCGTAACGTTTGATTTCTCGCGTAGCCCAAGCAGTATCTCCCAGAGACCGTGACGGGCACCGGGGTCGAGACCAGAACTTGGTTCATCGAGTAACAGAACTTTCGGAGCGTGCAGCAGGCACTTGGCGATTTCCACTCGGCGTTTGAGGCCTCCGGAGAGTTTTTCCGTATAGTCTTTCGCTCGATCAGCAACGCCAAGTTGATCCATCACTTCCGAGCAGCGAAGCTTGAGATTCTCGCCAGACAGACCATAAAGATGTCCTTGATGGCGAAGATTTTCGAGGACAGTCAATTTGCCATCCAAGCTGGGAGACTGAAACGTCACACCGATGGATCGTCGCACGGCATCTGGTTCGCTGGCAACATCATGTCCAGCGATTGCCGCGCGGCCTTTCTGGATTGGAAGCAACGTTGAAAGAATTCGAAACAAAGTCGATTTGCCACCACCGTTGGGGCCGAGCAATCCAAAGACTTCACCTGCCGAAGCGGTGAAGTTCACATCGCGAAGCGCAATTCGTTCGCCGTAGCGAAATTCAAGTTGTTCAACTTCGACTGACGACATTGATCTTTCCAGTGCCTTGTCAGGCCTTGAAATTGGAGTTGTGAATCTGAAAAACCGCTCCGTTGTCGCTCACGTCAGTTTCGTCAATCCTTGAATGATGGTGGGACGCCGCATTTGTAACGGGCAGCATCTTGGATCGAAACTATTTGTCGTACACTTTAAGTGTAAGGCTAAACGCGCACTCTTGAGATTTCAGCAATCAATGATGCTTCGCGTCTTTCGCTTCCCCATCGTGTTCCGCGCTCTCTTCGGCATCATGACCGGCACCGTGTTCACTGCGAGGGGCGACAATTCTGGACTGCATCACATCGTATTCGTAGTAGTGCATTGCCATGTCAGGGGAGAGTGCAACCATCAGCCCGACTCCAAGAATCGCGGTCGGCAGCAAAATGACATATTTCCACCGACCTTCATACTTTAAGTGCATGAAGAAAGTCATCACCAGAGATGCTTTGGCAACAGCAACTGCCAGAACTGCAAAAACAACGAGCGCCGGTGTGATTTTTACGACATCAAAAATAACGGACAGTGCTGTGCAACCGCATAATAACAGAAAGATGAAAAAATAATTCACATGCGGATGTGATTCGTCGTGTGCGTGGTCCATGAGATGGCCTTCATCGTCAGCTTAAACTTCTTCGCAACATTATCGGTTGCACAAACAAGATTACGTTTTAATTCGAACTTAAATGTTTCCAGGAATGATGTACAGCAACGGAAACAGGAAGATCCAGACCAGGTCGACAAAGTGCCAATAGAGTCCGCTGTTTTCAACCCAGTTTGACCAACGCTCACTCAGTTTGTCACCTTGGGCCAGAACCGTTCCAAATAGAATCATTCCGACAATCACGTGGATTGCGTGAAAGCCAGTCATCAGGAAGTAGACTGAGGCAAACAAATTCCCATACAAGATCGGAGTCGACATATGCAGACCGCTAAGGATGCTGCCATAATGCTCATCTTCGACCATCTCGTGCAGCGACTCTTCAGCTTCCACGAAGGTCAATTTGTTTCCTGAAATTTGTTCGCGGAGAACGCCGACTTGACCATTGAGTGCGAGTAATGCTTCATAGTCTGCCTTTCGAGAACCTTCTGCACTCTCAATGAGTTGAGGAAGTGCTGCCGCCTTTTGGTAATAGATCATACTCTGGTCGGTGGGCATCGCGCGGTCTGGTTTGTTGTCTCCGTCAACATCTGTAATGGCGATATCAGGAACGACGGAATCTAGCCGCTTGTGGAATCGGGACTCCACTTGTCTTTCCATTTTCCCGATCGCTTGCGTGTCTGTCTCTGGAATGTGTCCGGGAAGAATGTCGTGAGTGAACTTTCCGTAGTATTCAAAGGACTTAATTCCCAGGAACACACATGCGAGAATAAATGTGAAAATCAGAAACTTTCGAGCTTTCGCGAAATCCCGCTTTGACATCGATTCGTGAGCGACGACGACAAAGTAACTTGAAGCAAGCAGGACAAATGTGTTGATCCCACCTGCGGCGATGTTGAGGTGAGTGACATGTGTATCGGTCGGCCAGGCGGATTTGCCGGTGGCGTCGACGGAGCCGAAGTACAGCACGATATACGTTCCGATGAACGCCGTGAAAAACATGATCTCCGTACCGAGAAACAACCACATGCCCAGTTTGGCTCTGGAAATCGGCAAACCCATGTGCATGGCAGGAGCATGATGTGAGTCAGACATGAAACAGCAACCTCAAGTGCGAGTCAATAACCCGCGAATCTATTAAAGGAATTTTGTGCCCACGACTCAGGTGTCACATGCCTCACAGTATGATGCCCGTGAGGCAAAATGCGACAATGTTACCCGAAGGTGGAATTGTTTAATAATCGTAAATGATCAAACGTTAATGCGAGCAAAACGCCCGGAAGGTAAACGAGTGAGACAAACAGTAATCGACGTGCGTTCTGCCGAGATTCTTCTCGATAAAAACCGATCGCCGCAGCGATGTAAATCATTCCAAGGACGATGGCAACGACTCCGTAAAAGTCGCCAGCCAACCCAAAATGGGTAGGCAATAAACTGACTGGAATTAACACCAGGGCGTACCCCAGCGAGATGGCTCCAACAATTTTTAGTCGACCATTCCCAGGGACCATTTTCAATCCGGCACCGGAGTATTCGTCTTTGTACATCCACGCGATGGCAAGGAAATGTGGAAACTGCCAGACGAAAATGATTGCAAACAACGAGAAGGCAACAATGTCCAGGTTTCCACCAGCGGCGACCCAACCGAGGACCGGCGGAGCGGCCCCGGGTATCGCACCAACCGCTGTGCAAAACGACGTATACCTTTTCAGCGGTGTGTAAATTCCAGCATAAAGAACCGTCGTTGCTGCAGTCAGGACGGCGGTTAATGTATTAACGGTCAGTAGGAGATAGACGAAGGAGACGACCGAACACAGCAAAGCGAAGATGAGGACTTCGGTTGTTGTCAGTTTTCCAGTCGGCAATGGTCGACTTTCTGTCCGTGGCATCAGTGCGTCAGTCTTACGCTCGATGACTTGATTCAGTGCACTCGCTGAAACAACAGCAAGTACCACGCCAATCCCGGCGTTGATCAACGGAAGCAGTTTCCAGGATCCTTGTGAACCCAGTAGGTAGCCGACCCCCATTGACAGTAACACCATCAGTGCAATGCGCGGCTTGGCGAGTTCAGAATAGCTGGCAATCCGAGCCGACATCGGATATCGATCATCGACATAACCAGCGCTGATTTGATTCGTTGGTGAAGCAGTCTTGCTTCGAACGGGAGTGGCAACAGATGTACTCATTCCTGTCTCCCTCCAATCGCGAGCGTGTTCCCGGATCGGCGGATCGCCAGCGGTTCTGAACTTGCAATATGAGAAACAGAACTCACTCGGAAAACTTTTAAGAGATGAACAACGGCAGCTTGAAATGTGACGATGCCCCAAACAGTGTGGGCCGTGCGCAGAGTCACCTGCTGAATCGAATCACTAATCGCTACGTAACCTGTTGTGGCAAATCCGAATTTCAAAACCCAGGCACCGGCTCCCAAGCCGACTTGTCCCAAGGCAATGAGCAGCAGAATAATTCCCGACTTTCTCAACCAGCCAGATTCCGAAAATCCGCAGAATGTGAAGTTCACAAAAATGAGACCGAGCGATGCGACACCCAGTACCAGATGTTCATGTAAACCGGTCCCTCGATGTCGGATCAGTCCACCGAAGATGAACTGAGCAGTGAGAATAGCAACGACCAATACGGAAAGAACCTTCATCGTTCGCAGCGTGTTACGTTCTGATTCGGGTTCTGGTGCGGCCCACTTCTTTCCTGAAAGGAGGATGACGGCACCCATCAGGGCGAAGACGATTGCTGCGAATGCTCCGTGGAGCATTGCCAGTCCACGTTCATCAAGTTGAACGCGAAATCCTCCGAGTAGTCCCTGACAAATTACACCCAATAACACCAGAATTGAAAGGGTTTTGACTGTTTGTCTTTGCTGGGTTTTGAAGGCACACGCGACAAGGGCAATTGACCAGATGCCGATCAACATTCCTGCCAGTCGGTGCCCATGCTCCAGAAACTTATCCCAATTTTTCGCGAAGTCACCGAACCAGGGATAAGTCACCATTAAGTAACCATCGGATGTCGGCCAGTCACGAAAAGCCATTCCAGCGTTCTTGGATGTCGTCAATGCTCCAAAGATCAACGTCACCATCGTCAGGCAAACCGTCGAAACGGCCAGTCGGCGAAACCAGTTTGTTGAACTTTGTGGGGACATTAGAAATTGACAAGTCTCTGGAAATACAACTTTGCAGCGAACTGCGGAAAATGGGTATCAGAATTAGAAGAACTTCAGTACGGCAGTATTAAGTCGCTGGATTCGGCGGCTGCGTTTGTGGCCAGAAGTCAGCTTCGGTATCTGGATTTGCGTATTCGTACGGTCCACGGTAAACAACCGGTGGAATGTCGAAGTTTCCATGACCAGGAGGCGATGGAGTTGCCCATTCGAGACCATTTGCATTCCAAGGGTTCCGCCCGGCCTTTTTACCGAAGAACCAACTCAAAACGAAATTCCCGATCAAGATGAATTGTGCGAATCCCATGAGGGCAGCACAAATCGTCATGAATTGATTCATCGGGAGAAAATGTTCCAGATAAGGGTATAGGTAAGGATCGGCATATCGACGAGGCATCCCAGCAACACCAAGCAGGTGCATGGGGAAGAATGTTCCATTGAAGCCGACAAAGGTCAAGAAGAAGTGCAGCTTGCCCCAGCCTTCACTCATGTAGCGACCGAACATTTTCGGATACCAGAAGTGGATGGCTCCAAAGACTCCAAACAACGTTGCCCCGAACAGCACGTAATGGAAGTGAGCAACGATGAAGTATGTGTCGTGAATATAAATGTCGACAGGCACGGCAGCCATGAAAATTCCGGAAAGTCCACCGACGATGAACATCGAAACGAATGCAATACAATTCAGGAAGACAACGTTGAATTCCGGTTTCCCGCCCCAGATCGTACCGATCCAGTTGAACACCTTCACCGCTGATGGCAACGCGATCATGACTGTCGAAATCATGAATGTCATCCCGAGCGCGGGATTCATTCCAGAGGTAAACATGTGGTGCCCCCACACGATAAACCCTAGGCCAGCAATCGCAGACATGGAATAAACCATTGGCTTGTATCCGAAGATTGGCTTACGACACATGCAGGCAAGCATGTCCGAAACCATACCCATTGCAGGCAGCAACATGATGTACACCGCAGGGTGAGAATAGAACCAGAACAAGTGCTGCCAAAGCAGCGTTTGTCCGCCGCCGACTGTTGGATCGGCGTTATTAACGATCAGTCCAGCCGGAACGAAGAAGCAAGTGCCCAAGATCCGGTCGGTGACAAGCATGAAGCCTGCGGCGGTGAGGACCGGCAACGCGAACGCCTGTAAAATTGCTGTGATGAACATTGACCAAATTGTCAGTGGCATCCGGAAGAGCGTCAGGCCAGGTGCCCGCATATTGATGATCGTCGTCATGTAGTTGATCGAACCCATCATCGACGAGAACCCGACAAATGTAACTCCCAACAACCAGAATGTTTGTGCGTGTCCAGAGCCTGGAGCAGCTTGAGAAAGGGCAGAAAGAGCTGGGTATGATGTCCACCCTGCAGCTGGACCACCTCCGAAGAAAAAGCTACATCCAAAACAGGCGATTGCAGGCCACATGAACCAGTAGCTCAAGGCGTTCAACATCGGGAACGCCATGTCGTCCGCACCGATCATCAGCGGAATCAGGAAGTTTCCGAATGCTCCTGCAAGAATTGGAATGATCACAAGGAAGATCATCACCGTTGCATGCATCGTAAAGAGCATTGTGTAGAACTCAGGCGGTATTTGTCCGCCTGCTGTCGCCGGAACCAATGCTCCGAAAAACGGCATGTTCTCCCAGGGAAATGCCAACTGCCAGCGAACCCCCAGCGCGAGCGCACCACCGACCATCAACATGAGAAGTGTCGTCATCATAAACTGGATACCGATCACTTTATGATCGGTTGACCAGAATGGTGCTGCTTTTAAGAGCGCAAGTAGATCATCATTGTGTGCATGATGACCGTGTTCTGCAGTTTCTGTTGTGGCTGCGACTGAACTCACCGCCTCACTCCAAATGTATTGACTAACGAAAAAGAAGACTCGAAAGATTGCTCTTTCAGTATTACTCTTCTTCATCCGTGTCTGGTGCGTCGTCGACTCGATCTTCGTTTTGTTCGCGTTCGAGTTGACGGAGGTATTCGATAAACTGTTCGTCCGATTCTGCGACGAACCGGGCATTCATTTTGTAATGTCCCCAACCGCAAAGTTCAGCACAGAGCAGTTGATAGGAACGTTGTTGGTCCGCTTCAAACCAAATTGGAATGACTAATCCAGGCACTGCATCTTGTTTGATACGTAGTTCTGGTAAGAAGAATGAGTGTTGGACATCCTGAGTTCTCAGGTTGATCATCACTGGTGCACTGGCAGGTAAGTGAAGATCGTTGACTGCGTACAAATCGGTTGGTTGTGGGTCTGGCATGAGTGCCTTGAGCGTGCCATCTGCGTTGAAGCCGGGATAGCGAATTCGCCATTCGAATTGTCGTGCTGTGACTTCTGCCAATGCGAGACTGTCGTTCTTTTGACGGTCCTGATGAATTCGTTCAAAGACAGCTTCCATACGTTTGCGTGGAAACGCATCTTTGACACGGTATTCAGCCCAGACATCAAGTTGATAGAACGCAATGAACAGCAGGATCACTGCTGGAACGCTCGACCAGATAACTTCCAGTTTATGGCTTCCATGAGAGAACCAAGCTTTCTCATTCGCTGTACCTGGTTCGGTATCACTCGCACCTTTGAACAACACGTACGCCAGAACGAGTTGGGTTCCCACGAATGTGATCGAAGTGATCCACAAGATCATGTAGAACAAGTCATCAATACGCCGACCAAGCGGAGACGCAGCCTCACCTGGAAACCACCAGTTGTTACCTGGCGCCAACAAGCAGACGACAATTGCGACAATTGGCCAAAATGCAAAAAATAGACACCAAAACCACTTCACTTGAATAACCCCATCAGGTCACAAGGTTTATACCACTCATGGACAACATTGCCAAATTCTACCTCGCGGGACAATACTGCGAGGAATGCGACAACTTTATTCGCGGGCACTATACAACTCAAAACAAAAAACTAATTTACTGCAACTTCTTCGCTATCTTCTTCACTGGCGGTATTGGCGTCTTTCACTGGATTTGCAATAGACGATCCACCCTGCCCCGCTTTGACATCTTCGAATGGAATGCTGTAGATGTAGTTGACGAGATGCCAGATATCTTCATCCGTCATTTCCGATCCGGAATCTTCTGGATTAGATTTACGGAGCAATGTTGAAGAGAACGCAGGCATCGGTGTGCCTTTGATTCCTGCATAAATACGAGAGTAAAGATCGATCGGTCGACGACCACCACGATATATTCCAGAGTGAAGATTTCGGGGTTTCACCAGGTTTCCCCAAGTGTCGTAGAGACCAGGCGTCAGATTATCCTGTCCTGCCGCATCTTTGGAGACAGCAAAAGTTTGTGATCCGTCACCGAGACCAGCTTCGCCGTGGCATTGAGCACACTTGAGGCTTGGTTTCAAATACAATTCGCGGCCTTTCGCGATCGACTCATCAGAGGAAGGGGTGCGCGGAGTCAAAGGCTGAACTTCTGCATCAGGTTCCTGAGACGAGACCCATTCCGATGTAAATCGAGAAACGATTGTGTCGACTTCAAACGGAAATGAATCGGGATCGTTGACTGCATCAATGAATTCTTGATGAATTGTATCAGAAGTCTCATCCCCACCAGCGATCCGATCTTCTACCGCTTCAACGGAATAGCTGTCTGCCAGAAGTCCGATGAGTTGGTTTTCAAGTTCACCCCGCATCGAGAGCCACATGACGTACTCGATGATGGAGGTCATCTCGTCTTCAGTCAATAATTTGAATGAAGGCATATACGTTCCAGGAATTCCGTCTTCCACGATACGCGACAAATCTTCACGACTGGCTCGTTTGGAACTTTGTGTCGTTGTGAATTTAAAAATCCCTTTGCGGTAATCGCGAGGTCGTGGATTCAAATAAGGAGCTGTCGGTCCATTCCCGTCGCCAGCAACGCCGTGACAATGCTGACAATGTTCTGCATAGAGCATTCGCCCAGTTGCCAGAATTTGTCCAGGTCCGAGAATGACCGCATCACCAACTTCAGGATTGGTTGCCAGTGGTGATTCCAATTTTGCTTGGTGCTTTGCTTCGTCCCATTCAAGAATCCAGGCGCTGTCTTTGTCATTGAGAATGCCACTGTCCCAAAGAACTTCTGTGCCAGCAGTGATTTCGGCATGTGGGGCTTGAAGTTCGACCGTCAACATTCGCCCACTCGCTTCAACAACAGTCCCTTGACCGTAGTGAAGTTCCAGTGGCAGTTTGTCCCAGGCAACCATGTCAGATGGTGATCCGAAGTAGTTGTCGAGAACCTGATCCACGTAAATTTGTGCGTACGGCTTCAGCGTCTGAAACTTCTCGCTGTGCGAAAATTCAGGCTGTCCTCCGCAACCGGAGATCAGGCAGATCATCGATAGTGTGAAAAAAGTTCTCACAGGAAAAACTCGATACTTGTGGTTACTGCGACAGTTTTGACGCATTGACTTCAAAAACTTTTTCAATAAGGGTGTTAGGTGCGGCGGTGACCTTGAATGATCGTTCGATATACAACGCCTTCTCATGCCAAATGACGAAATCCCACTTCCCTTCTGGAAGATTTGTGATTTCGAAATTCCCATCGGCATCGGTCACAGCAGCCCACGGATGATCAACAGGCAAAACATAGGCTGACATCCAATTGTGAAAATCGCACACCATCCCGGCTGGGAGTCGCTCAGGGAACTCAATGACCTTTGTCAAACCATCTGTCGAACCAGAGACGACGGTGTCGTTAAATTGTGATGCGAATCCGTTGTACCTGACATTGTGTGCAACGGGGTCTGAGTTCTTCAAAATGAAAGGCTGCCCAACTCTGACAATTTGTGCGTGAGGAATGAAGATGCACCCTTTTTGATTGACGACAAACGGCTCGCCAGAGTATTCAGGAACACCTTTTCTTGGAGCTTTTTTCATGTAGACGAAAACGTTCCCTAACCCGCCATCCTTGGAGATGACCGTCTCGTTAGGGACAGCCATTTCTGAGCAAAACATATCTTTTGTCGCCGCACCTTTAGCGAGAAGTGCTGAAAACAGAGGAACATCCCCTTTCACTACGACTCGACCAACGAACTTCGCTGGTCCAGTGTAGCCCGTAGTGGTCGGGGCTTGTTTTGCAACGTCAGGCTTTGAGGTCGTGGTCGCTGCGACCATCTCTTTTTTAGGAGTCGTCGCTGTAGTTGACTCATTACCTGCTGTCGGAGTTGTTGCAGGTGTGGCGGCTTCATCGGGAGTCTCTTCGGAATTGTTTGAAGAGGAAAGATCATCGAAATGAATCACGACATCCGATGCCGACTTCACTTCCGTCTTTTCACGACGAAACTGCGGCGTACAACCTGAAAAGATCGCAACCGTAAGTAGAAGAACAAATTGTAATTGAAACCGAGCAAACATTACTGTTTCCGTGTCTCTTTTCGATAATGGTTTAACTGGACAACTTCGACGCATTAACTGTGATCTCGATAGGCGCTGCATCACCGTTTGCTGGAACATCAACCGAATATGAGCGTTCGATATAATCGAGCTTCTCGTGCCAGATGACGAACTCTACCTTTCCAGCAGGAACATTTGGTATTTCAAACGTCCCGTCAGGATTTGTCACCGCAGCCCATGGATGGTCGACAGGCATGACGTAAGCAGACATGAATGTATGAAAGTCACAGACAACGCCGGTTGGCTTTCGATCACTGAACTGAAATTTGTATTCGACGTTGGCGGCATTGTTTGGCGAAATCGTTTCTGCAAGAGAATTCGAACCACCTTGTAGTTTCACATTGTGGGCAATTGGATCAGAATTTTTAAGCAGGACTGGTTGACCAACCTGAACAACCTGTGCGTGCGGAACGAACATGCATCCTTGCTGGTCCATGACGATCTGATCTGTTGATGGAGGTGGAACATCAACGTTTGGAACCTTTTTCAGGTAGATGAAGACATTCCCCAAGCCACCATTTTCTCCTGTAACGGATTCATTCTTAATTCCCTTCTCTCCGCAGATGGCATCTTTCGCCTGACCTTTCGCACTCACATCAGCAAGTTGTGGCAAGCTTCCATCGACGGAAATTTTTCCGCGAACCATTCCGAATTCTGTGATTTTCGGGCCAGCCGATTCTGCGGATTCCGCCTCTGAATCACCTGATCCACCTTCACGCAAAAGTGTGATAGTCACAGGCGTTAAGGCTCCACCGCCGAGGGCTTCTTTTCGTACGGATGAACCACATCCAGCGACGAAGAGAGTCGACAACAAAAGTCCGGAAAATACTATCTGTTTAGTTTGCATGCGAATCATCATTCTGCGCCACCTGCTTTCGTTGGAGGGGCGGCTGACTCTGGATTGTAAGTTGTCGGACCATGGATTTCGATCAGCTGTGTGTAGTTAAAGAGTGCGTCAATGATCGACTGAGCCTGGCGAGGGTTCTCACCACCAAAAAGCTTCTTCATGTCGGCAGGTTTTCCGGCTGGGAAGTTCTCTGGCATGGATGTGTAGGGGTAAACCCACATTGGTTTGTAGACCCACAGCTGAGTCCATTCCGGTCGTAATCTTCTTTCGGTGCGTTGAAGATTCGGACCTTTAACCTGCTTCGGGTCATTGACGACGTTTCCACCGACATTGTGACACTTCCGACACAATGGACCGTTCAAAACATTCCAGGAAGCTGTGAGGTAATCGTATTCGGCACCCGGATATTTCGCGTTGTACGTCGCAGCCTGCTCTACCTGATATCCCAATTCTTTTGGTGGAATTGATTGATATGGGAACGGAACCCCATCCTTTGCGGCGAAGTAGTTTGCCAACGTCTGAGCTTCTTCATCGCTCATGTTAAATCGAGGCATTCGAAGAACCGTTGTCCGTCGCAATTGCTCAGGGTTTTTGAGGAACTGATACAGCCACGGAGTCTGCACTTTGAAACCTTCGGCAGTTAACGGAGGAACTGATGCCTGCCAGGCTGCGTTGTAGTCGGTACCGCCAGGCGTTTTGCTCAGTTCTGGAGCGAGCTTGCCAGCGAGCCACTCGGCAAACTTTCCACCCCGACCATCGATAAACTTGCGAAGCTGGCCTTCGGCGATTTGAACTCCTTCACTCGGCATGATGTACTTTCCATCAGCGAGTTGGAAACCATCCCAGAAACGGTATGAGAAGAAGCGGAACTCAGGGTCTTCTTCATCTGGATCAGGGATCCCCTGAATGAATCCGTTGGCTCGGTAAACCAGAGAACCATCCTCTGTCGTTTCACCAGTTGCACCTTGTCCACCTCGCCCGATTGGCTTGATGTGCGAGAGTAAATCAAAGGCTGCACGATCTGCGTCTGCAACTTCCTGACCTTTGATCGCCAGGACTGCTGGATCGTACTCAAACTCGACTGAACCCATTTCAAGAACATGGCAGCCTGTACAATTGAATTTGGCGAGGAGGCGTTCTCCTTCAAAGATTGCTTCTTTGGATTTATCTGGTCGGTACTGGAATTCTTCCGAAGGAGGATGAGCGATCAACCCCAGAACAAACGTCGAGACAGATTCGATCTGATCTGTATCTAGTGGGAACTTCGGCATTCGTAGCCGTTCGTCCCAACCCTTTGTTTCGGTCTTCTTGTAATCGTAACTTCTAGGCTGACGAAGTTTTTGCCAGAGGAATCCGGATCGACCATGCGAAATGACACTTTTGTAAAGCATCGCTTCAGTCAGATCTTGTTCGCTGACATCGCCACCAGCTTCTTTGTCCGCAACAATTTTCTCCATCCGAGAAGCTGTGCTTGTTCCGAGTGCCGCATGTGCATCGTCATTGTGAGAACCATGAGCGTGTGAATTATGGCCATCTTCTGACTTGGCAACTGGTTCGCCGTGATGATGCAGGTACTCGTGAATGTGCTCGTAAGCAAGTTTCGAGGTGTCTTTTCGTCCCCAATCTTGAAGTGCAGTTCCGATGGGACGTGCCGTTTCAAAGCCTGGGATGTCGTGGCAACCATAGCAGCCATATCGCGAAATTGTTCGCCGACCGAGATAGACGAGTTTTCGTTCTTCCCACTGCTCTGGCGTCACTTCCTCATCTGCACTCAAAGGTGCGAGTTCGACTTCATCACCTTTAACAACGTCTGGAAGCAATGCACCGTCAGCAAACATTTCGGCGGTGACAGGGTACTTTCGTTCTGCGAGTGCCTTTTTCAAACCTGCACTATCAAGGGCTTTTCCCAAGAACAAGCGGACAAGATCATCCAGTGGCGTTGTGACAGTTAACCGAGCGGTCAGTTCGCGACCGTTTCGAAGGATATCTAAGGTCACGATTTCATTGACACTGGAAGCAGCTTCGAGTTCTTTCAGGTGTTCCGGAGACTTGACTGCTGTTCCGTTGAAACTGGTGACAACATCGCCGACAGAGAGAGGACGTTCTTCCCAGTCCTCTCCAATTTTCACTTCGGCACGAGAAGCAGGACTTCCCTGGATCACTTCCTGAACCAGAATGCCACGGAATTGATCATCACTGAGGCCAAGTTCTTTTGCGTCTTTCAGGGTGAAATCATGCGCTGCGACCAATCCGAGATTCGGTTTCGGTGTCGGCAAGGCAGGGAATTCTTTGGCTCCACCTTGAAGTAGAAACGCCGCGATATCAGCTGCCGGGTCGATGTGAGTGTCACCTTCGTTGTATGGCTTCAGATAAAGATCTGGCATTCGCGTACGAGTGTGATACCGACTTGGCTCTTTGATCCAAGTGTACATCCACTTAAAGCCATCCTCACCGGGTTTGATTTTCTCGTGTATTCTGGAAAGGTCTGGACCGAAGTTCGCAGCAATCCCGTCAAAGGCTTCGCCTTGCTTGCTGTGACATGCCAGACACCCGCGTTTGGAGAAGAGCTCTTCGCCACGTTTTGGATCAGGTTTGTAGTCGTTGCTTGGTGAGAGGTACTCGAACTTCTGAGATTTTGCTTCGAGGTACTTCGCAATGCCAGCAAGCTCCATTGGCTGTAACAGTGCTGCCATGGCATCGTGCTGATTGGTCAGGTCAAAGAACTGCGGCATTCGCGTTGTCGGTCGGAACCGGCTTGGCTCTTCTGTCCAGTACGCAATGAATTCCGGGGTCGTTTTATCGGCGATATGGCGAAGCGATGGTCCGACCTTTCGCATTTTTCCTGGGATCATATTCGGATCGGCCTCGATCACGGCGAGCTCTTCCGGTGAGTTTGGTTCTAGCCGCAGGTCGGGACCAATCGGTGTGATTCCATCGAAGCCATTCACTTCATGGCAACCAAAGCAGCCATAATCCCGAATGGTTTCCCAGCCTTTGAAGAGCTTCGGAGCAGTCGCTCCAAATGTGGGGTTCACACCAAGTTCAACCACGTCGTGGTGACATTGCAGGCAACTCGACTCGATGAAACTCCCAGGAAGTTGTGGTGCTTCCCAGAAGTGATTGGAATGCCAATCATGTTCTTTTTCCCATTTCGCAGCGACGACTGGATTCCCAGGCGTGTGCTCTGCGTTTTGAAAACTTGTGCCTGATCCATCGCCAGCGTGGCAGATTGTACACCCAAAGTCATTGACAGGGTGAGGACTAGCTGCCGTGAGGAAGAGATCGGGATTTGGATGGGATACGAACGGCTGTGGAAAATCTCCGTCCGGATAACTCTGCTTCATTGCAACAACTTGACCACCTTCGCGAATGACGCTGAAGTCATCAATAAAGACGTGACAAGTTCGGCAACGGTCAACGCGATCAACAACGGCAGAGCCTAATTCCTGTTCCAAGCCTGATGGCCAATCGTATTGAATTTTGATATGAGGATTGAACCCTTCCAGAATCGGGAGTTCCTTCGCCCAGCGTTTAAAAGCGACAAAACCATTATCTGGCTTAAGCAGATTCTTCTGTTCCACCAAGGCTTTCTCAGCCGCAGTCGTCTCAGCAAGTGCGTCTTTCGCAGCATCGAGTTTGCTGCGTTGTTTGTTGAGTTCACTCTTAGATGCTTCAAATTCTGCTAACGCTTGCTCAGATTCAAGTGCAGTTTCATCTGCAATGAGCTTTGCCTGTTCGAAGGTTTCCAGAGCTTCAGCAAGTTCACTTTCGCTCGATTCATCTCGAACCTTAATGTCGTAATCAGCTCTCGCTTTATCTCGCTCGGCGTTTTTCGTCTTCGACCTTGCTTTGAGAATTTGAACTTGACCTTCTAATGCCTTGAGACCCGACTCAAGATCTCGAATTTCGGAGGATCTCGCGTCCCAATCCGCTTGGAGGAGCTTCACGCTCTCGTCGAGTTCTTTTACTTTCTTGAGATAATCGGCATCGTTGTATTGCTCGCGCTCCTGTTCAATACGCTGTATGCGGTACGCCTCCGCCTGCTTCTGGTAGTGCTTCCAGGAACGGGATTCGTCTTTGTACATCATTAACAAAGTCGTACCGAGTAGCAACACGGCACTCGCCGCAAATACTTTGTGCATTTGCGGGAGACTTCGCCAATACTGTTCACTTGCTGGCATTGATATTCAACGTTGCTCTGCTCTGCCTGCGAACCTGTCACAACTGACATGTGCCGACAGAAATCAACTTAACTTAGATGTTAAAGACCCACTCGGGAATCGAAACGATGTATTTCAGATTAAAGACCCACCGCAGCACCATCTTCAATGGTAGTGAGGCCATAAAAAGAAACAGGTTCGCAAGCACCATAAACCGGACAAATCCCATTTTCACGAAGAACTTCTTGAAAATGGTGACTGCCAATAGTGGTGGAATCGCGAATAAGTAAAACAAAATCACAAGGATTCCGGTCCACTCACGTAAAAGGATTGAACCAGCTTGCGAGAAAAACCCCGCTTGCGGGTCAGGTTTCGGAAGTGGAAGTTCCAGGAAACTCAGCCAGAAATAATCGGACAGGTTGACATTGTTCAGCACCTCAAGCTTGTGTGCATCCCAGTATTCATAGAGTCCAAACATGTTCCAGTTCGGTCCACGAATGAAGGTTCCGAGAACGATCATTCCGGTCCACAGCGGCATAAAGCCAAATAGGAATGTTGAAATTGCAAACTTACGTTCATTGAATGTGTAATATCCGTTGCCCTTGGTGTTGAAGTCAATGTATGGAATTGCCATCAGTCCGACGAGAATCACACTCGGCAGAACAACACCAGCCATCCAGGGGTCAAAGTAGACGAGCATTTCCTGCAGTCCGAGGAAGTACCACGGAGCTTTTGAAGGATTCGGGGTCTTCACTGCTGAGGCAGGTTCTTCGAGTGGAGCTTGAAGTGCGACACCCCAGACAATGAGAAGTGCCGTAATCAGGATCATACAGATCATTTCAGTGTAGACCAGATCCGGCCAGACAAGAACCTGGTCAGAGAGTTCCTTCTCGCGAACCGGAAGTCCTTCGGCAATTCGCCGGTCGTTCTCATTGGCTTTTGAGAAGTATAGCCATGTCGTGAAGCCGACCAGGAAGAGCATCCCGACAATAGGAACGTTATCGGGCTTGCCGACAATTTTACGGAAGTCGTAGTCTGTCATACTCACAGTAATGAACAGCACGCTCAGGTTGAATAAAACCCAAGAGACTGTCGGCTTGACCCACCATTTGCGAAGCAGGATGATGGCAGCGTAAATGACTATCGACAGGCAGAAAAAACTAATCGGATTCGCAATCACGGCGTCTGCCGGATTTTTAATGAATTCGGGGAGTCTCAGTTTGAAATTCGATGCGTCGCTTTCAACCGCAAAGTGAACCAGCGTCACGATCAGTAAAAGCGCAGAGTAAGCTGCCCACACCAAAGCCTTGGGGGCATGCTTGATGCCCATCAGGCTTTCGTATTGACCATCAACCTTATAGCTACGGACTGTCCAGCCGAGGTTCAAAAAGAACAACAGCAGGTACAGCCAGCCAAGGCCGTGAATCACGCCAACCGTTAAATCGGGATGAGGATTCATAATTCCCTAATACCGCACTCTACCAATGTACAAACTTAAAACGGCCCCACCTTCGTGGTGAAGCTGACAACCAGTCAAAAACCTATAGCGGTTGACTAATCCCACCATCTTTACGAACGCGCCAAAAGTGAACGGCGATCAGCCCTGAAACCACAATCGGAATTGCAACACAGTGCAGAATGTAGAACCTATTCAAGGTTTCTTCACCCACTGTACGTGCCCCGAGGAGCAGGAATCTCGCATCACTTGCATTTGTGATTAAATCAAACCCACCAACATTAAGTAGCTGGAACCCCGGACCTTCATGACCAAGGAAAGGTGTCGCACGAGCCATGTTCGAACCGACCGTAATCGCCCAGATGGCTAGCTGATCCCACGGAAGCAGGTAACCGGTAAACGATAATAGTAGAGTCAACACGAGTAGCAAGACACCAATGACCCAGTTGAATTCCCTCGGAGGCTTGTAACTCCCCGTCAGAAACACCCGGTACATATGGAGCCACACGGTGATCACCATCGCGTGCGCCCCCCAGCGGTGAATCTCACGCATGATCCCCAGAGTGTTCACGTCTCGCAGGGCACGAATATCTGTAAATGCCCACTCCAGCGTCGGTCGATAGTAGAACATCAACAGGACGCCAGTGAGCGTTTCGACAAGGAATAGGAAAAAAGTAATTCCACCCATGCACCACGTGTACGACAGGGCAATTCCGCCCTTCTTTGCAGAGACCGGGTGCAGGTGGAGGAAGAAGTTCGTCAGAATGACAACCGCACGGTTGCGGCGATCATATGGGGCAGGATGACGAAAAATACTTCGCCAAATCTGTGACTTCCGGATATATTCAGTTACCGACATGCAGTTACCTGACGGACACTATTGAGTTAGTAAAACACTGGAAACGAATCGAGCTTCGCTCAAGGCCTTATGCCACTTCGTAAGATTTGGAGTCAGACCACTGACCCAGCTCTTCCTGAAACTTCACACTTTTGTCAACTTCTAGCATTCCATCATCCGCAATGCTAATTCCAACTCGCTCCAAGGGGCGAGGTGCAGGGCCTTCGAAGTTCACTCCAGTGATATAAAAACCTGACCCGTGACAGGGACATTTGAATTTCTGTTCCCCTTCGAGCCAGTTAGGAGTACACCCAAGGTGAGTACAAACGGAAGCCAACGCGTAAATAATGCCCTGACCTTCATACTCATCAGTATTGATAATCCAAATCCCACGGCTTGCCTTA
This sequence comes from Planctomicrobium sp., assembly GCA_030626405.1. Taxonomy (GTDB): domain Bacteria; phylum Planctomycetota; class Planctomycetia; order Planctomycetales; family Planctomycetaceae; genus Thalassoglobus. The sequence goes on along the minus strand of DAOUPA010000001.1, from coordinate 27,467 downwards.
AACTTTGCAGAGACACTGCCTGGTGGGAAATCAGAAGGGGGGCCAACCTTAAATTTGGATGGCAGCTCCAACATCATGTTCGGCATCATGAATCGAGCAATTCCGAGCGACCAGATTGCCGCAATCGCACTCATCGAAGACCATGCCACCACAAAAGGTGTGAGCAGAAGGACAGCCAAGGTAGCAACAAATTTTCGACGCTCAACCTTTTCTTTCTTGCTCGGAAACTTTGGTTTCGCAGGTGCAGGCTTACCAACAGGAAGCTTCGGCTTTGCCGGACCACCTGAAGCCTGAGCCTCTTTGACCGCGGCAACCATATCCTTCAATGCAGGACGATCACCGACAGGTGCGGCTTCAGCTTTTTTCACCTTCGGCTGACTTGCAGCAGGTGCCGCTTTCGCAGCACTTCCGCCTCCAGCACGAGCAGCCGCCAAGATATCAGCGGTCGACTTAGGTGCAGTGGCAGCAGGCTTTGGCTTTGGCGCTCCTCCGCCTTGGGCCCCGCCTCCCTGAGCACGGGCAGCAGCCAGGATATCTGCTGTTGACCCTGGCGCCGTGGCAGGTTTCGGCTTCTCGGCCTCACCCCCCTGAGTACGAGCAGCAGCGAGAATGTCAGCAGTTGACTTTGGGGCTGCCGCAGGTTTTTTATCTTCAGTCGGAACAGGAGCCTGAGAAGTTTCAGGAGCAGTGCTGCTCTCCGAAGCGTCATCGGCATCCGCACCTCCACCGCTGTTTTGCTGGCGGGCGAGGGCAAGAATTTCTGCAGTTGTAAGTTTCTTATTATCCGCCATAACGACCGTTGGTGACGTTTCAAGAACCAGAATGATGACATGTGCAATGAATACCAGTGCTTTGAGACACTGCGGCGAGAATCATGGCATCTCGATGTAAGACCAGCAACCGTTGCATCTTCGGTTGCAAGTGAATTCTCAGAAGAAGGAAACAAATCGAAACTCGACTTCCCGGCGCTGGGAAGTTTACATTCGCTCTAATGCTCCACTTGTGAGCGAAGTACACGGTCAATCTCCGACAGAACCGTATCATCCGTTTCAACTGCGCGTCTGTTCTCAAGGATTTTTCTCGTCTGGGCATTCAGAATTTCCCCCAACGCCCACGCCGATGCACCACGAACTAAGGGTGAACTGTCATCAAGTCCCGTCTTCAGGGCAGGGACCCACTGATCATCACCCGAATTCCCCAGCACGATGGCTGCATTTCTCGCCAACCCTTCCCGATTAGGACGAGAAAATGGGGTCCGTTTATAACGCGCCCGGAACTCTTCTTCGGTGATTATCAAAAACGAAGCAGCATCGCGAGCAGAGGAAAGATCTGGCAAAAGTGCAGGCTCTTCGGTGTTTGTTGCTTTTCGATTCCACGGGCAAACATCCTGGCAAACGTCACAGCCAAAGAGCCAGTCCTTCATGCCTGAGCGTAATGATTCAGGAATGGGCTGCCCCCGTAACTCGATTGTCAGATACGAGATACACTTTCGGGCATCCAGTACATAGGGAGCCTCGAAAGCGTCCGTCGGGCAAGCGTCGAGACATCGAGTACACGTTCCGCAGTGGTCGGTCAGGTGAGGTTGATCGGGCGGTAACTCAACATCTGTGAGAATACCTCCAAGGAAGAAATAGCTTCCTTTCCATTTATTGATCAGCATCGTGTTCTTTCCGAACCAACCCAGGCCAGCGATTCTTGCGAAGTCCCGCTCCAGCAAGGGGGCCGTGTCGACGATTACTCGACTCCGGCACTCCGGCGACGATTCATGCAGCACGGCAGAGAGTTGCTTGAGTTTTTTTCGAATCAAATCGTGATAGTCAGCGGACCCGGCTGCGTACTTCGCAATCCGTCCAACTCCAGGAGCAGTTGCTTGAGCTTCGTGATGGAAGTAATTCAGGCCAACAAGAATCAGACTGCGTACGTCGGGGAGAACACCACTTGGGTGCTCGTAAGCATCTTTCCGTCGCTCCATGTAGCCCATTTCGCCGGCGTGACCTTTAGAAAGCCACTGATGTAGAAAGTCGAGCGTATCCGGACGGCCCGCAGGCGCGATGCCGACCAGAGAGAAGCCGAGTTGCTTCGCTTCCTCTTTGATCTGCGATGCGATTTCAGCGGCGGTCATGGATAACGGCTCGTTGCATCGTTAAGGAAAAGCCGCGCACTTGAAGTGCACGGCAAAAGAATTGATCAAGAGCTTGCGCTTCTGTAATTCGAGAGCGACCAAGTGAAAATTTTTCGTGAGATCAGCACCATGACCAAAGTTGTCGCTGGAGCAATCAGCAGCACGGTCCAGTTTGGATCGAGCGTCTTCCCCAGAATGTGCCGTGACGGAACAGTCACGACGAGCAAAATCGGGACAATGAACGAAAAGCCGAACCAGATCACTTCGCCACCGAACGACTGTTTGTAAAAGTTTTGCGGATACCGAGCGAAAATCGTGATGTAAAACCAGAAGTCGTACAGCCCCTGATTCCTGCCGAACCAAACCGATGTACTCGCCAGCGCAATCATCAAGCTGTAGAAAAACGCAACACCCACTCCCAGCAACAACACGTACGTAATGCTTCTGCCGAATGTGATTGTCGCTCCGGTTTGGGAAAGCGAGTACCACAGCAACCCGCCTGCCAATAGCAGTTGATTGACCATGGCGAAGTTGACCTTCTCAAACGAAATCAAAAACTGCGTATCAATCGGTTTGAGCAAAGCAAAGTCGAGATCACCGGTTCGAATCAGTTCGCTGAAGTTCGCGCAATTCGGCATGAAGAACGCTTCAACAAAAGAGTTGATGAGCATCCCTGTCGCCATAAATCCAAAATACTCCTCACGGCTCCAGTCCTGAATCGTCGGCACGTGACTGAAAATGATGTCGAAGAGAACCAACTGAGCCGTAAACCAAAACGCGCGCGTGACTAATTCGATCAAGAAATTCCCGCGAAACGTCATCTCCCGAATGAGCGAGTTCCGAAAGAACATCGCCCAGACTCGAAAGTAATTCGGTCGGAATGAGTCATCAGAATTCGGTTGGTCCGGTGACATTGAAAGATCAGCTTGGGTGAAATTCGATTCGAAAAAGATTCTGAACTAAGTCTTACAACATCGTTTTGCCTCACACTTCATCGTGTGAGGCCCGCTGCGAATTTGTACCAACAATCCCTAACAATTCGGTGCACTCGTCGTTCCCACCGGAGGTGTTTGAGCTAGCGGCGGCAGCGGCTGTTCCAGTTCACCTTTCACTTTCGGCCACAACAGGAACCCTTCGATGACCATCCAGACTTGCAGTGAAAGAATGAGTCCGCCAAAACTGAGCAGCAAGTAGTTTCCGTCCGCCAGCCAGCCTTTCATTTGCCAGGTCAGGGCGAGTGCTGGCATGAGGAGCATCATTATCATTGGCAACAATGCAAATAGAATCGGCTTGCTTCGTCGCCATAAGTAAAAGACCGTTACCATAAAGGCGAGTCCCGCAAGTAACTGATTCGTTGCACCGAAAAGCGGCCATAGGATCAGACCACCGGTTCCAATTCCCTTTGGACCTGGAAGCATGGCGACAATCAAGCCGAAAGTGACTGCCAGCCCGGTCGCTCCGTACTTGTTTTGCAATGGTGGTGAGCGAAGTGTTCCGCCCAGTTCCTGAATGACGTATCTCTGCAATCGAGTCGCGGAATCCAAAGTCGTCGCAGCGAAACAGGCGACCAGCGTGGCGATGATCCCAATTCCAAACCGTAGCGGAATTCCAAGTGTCGAAAGAAAGTTGGAACCACCTTCCACGAAGGCACCGACAGTGCTTGGCAACCCGAAATTGCCCCAGTCTCCTTTGGAGTCGTACTTCTTCGCCCATGCAGCATGACCAGTGACAGGGTCGCCAGCTGCGTCGACTGTTTGTACGAAGGCGCCATCGGCCTGTTTTGTGAAATGCCCCATCCCGATTCCTGCCGTGCAAGCCAGAATTACAATCACCGCCAGCGCCCCTTCCAAAAGCATCGAACCGTAGGCGACAAATTGGGCATCACCTTCACTCTCAACTTGCTTGCTCGTTGTTCCGCTGCTCACCAGGCAATGGAATCCGCTACAGGCTCCACACGCAATCGTGATGAACAGAAACGGGAAAATCGGCGGCGCATGAGCGGGGAGATCACTCTTCGCAACGATTGCTGGAGTCGATCCAGTCAGGTCTGCCGTTCCCATCCATCCAGCAATTCCCAGGCCTCCAACCAACAGAGCCAGAGCCACGAACAGTTGGTGGCTGTTGACGTAATCTCGCGGTTGAAGCAACAACCAGACCGGAAGAACCGATGCGATGAAGCAGTAGGTCATCAGGATAATCGTCCATGCAACAATGGGATTGATCATGGGCAGTGGAAGCGGAAGGAGAGTCGATCCGACCTGAAACTGAACCCAGTTTGTTGCTTGCTGGATTTCACGCGGACCAGCAACTGGTTGATCTTCAACCGGAAACGCAACCGCCGTCTCGGTCATTTGAACGAAACTGATTGGTAAGTATTCAACACCAATGTAAATCGCACCATACAGCAGAAGCAAAGCCGCAATCGAAGGACCGAGCAGGCTCCCGCCTTTCTTAAAAGTCCAATAACCAATCGCCATCGCAATCGGCATCGCGACCCAGACTGATAAAACCGACTCAGGGTAAAGCTTGAAGATGATTGCAATGACCAACCCAAAGATCGCGAGAACAATCGTCAAAGCGAAAAACAAGACGAGAAGAAACAGCAGTCGAGCACGCGGATTGATCAAACGCCCAGCCACTTCACCAATCGTCTGCCCGCGATTTCGCATCGAGATCACTAGTGCTCCGAAGTCGTGGACTGCTCCGATGAAAATTGATCCCAGAACCACCCATAACAGCGCAGGTAACCAACCCCAAAACACGGCAATCGCCGGTCCGACAATTGGCCCAGTTCCAGCGATGCTCGTAAAGTGATGACCGAAGATGACACTCTTTTTCGTCGGCACAAAATCGATATCGTCCCGCAACTGCTTACTCGGGACGTCTGCTTCTGGGTCAAGATTGAAAATCTTCTTCGACAGCCACCGACCGTAAGTGTGGTAGGCAACGATGAATCCAAAAAACGAACCGAGTGCAACAAGGAGTGTCGTCATGTTCAAAATTCCGAGCGAAAACAAATGCTTCAAGCAAAGATATTACACAACGTTTGCCGGACACTTAAAGTGTCCGGCTAAAGTGCTGAGTTTAATTTGCGGCGACGACTGGATTTGTCAGTACACCGAGTCCGGTGATTTCAACTTCACACAAGTCCCCATCTTTGAGCCAGACAAGCGGGTCGCGTCCCATGCCGACGCCAGCTGGTGTCCCGGTGAAGATCACATCACCCGGTTCCAACGTCATAATCTGCGAGACAAAAGCAATCACTTCATCAACACCGAAAATGAATTCCTTTGTATTGCCATGCTGCATCTCTTCTCCATTGAGTCGCAGTTTCACATCAAGAGTATGCGGGTCACCCACTTCGTCAGATGTCACCAGCCACGGGCCAATTGGAGCGAAAGTATCTGCTGTTTTGCCTAGTAACCATTGGCTGCCGGGCCGACCGATCTGCCAGTCGCGGGCTGAAACATCGTGGCCGTTACAATAACCGGCAACGTGCTCAAATGCCTTCTCCTGTGGGATTTCGTAGCCGGACTTTCCAATCACGATCACAAGTTCCGCTTCGTAATCGACTTGAGACGAAACTTTCGGCAGCCGAATTGGCTCGCCTGGACCGATAATCGTGTTCCCGAACTTTCCGAAACAAATCGGTTCGCCCGGCACATCCATCCCAGATTCCGCGGCATGATCACGATAATTCAAGCCAATACACAGCACTTTCGGCGGACTCATGATCGGAGCCAGCAGTGTTCCTTCAATTCGCAAGTCGGTCTGAACGCCACGTTCGTAAGCTGCCGCACACTTTTCCAGTCCCTGCGGATGCTGCAGCATCTCCCGGATTGTATTTGGGATCGATGGGTCAAAATGGGAAAGTGAAACGTACGTCGATTCGCCACCAGTGACCTCAACGCCAACGATTCGCCGACCGGAAGTCGTATTTAGCATTGCCAATTTCATAAGTCGTATTCCTCAACATCTTGTATTGATGCAGTGTGCCTGTGCTCTCGTCATCATCGACAGACGATATTCCGGCACGTATCCTAGCGATATTCGTGTTTTACATTTAGTTGACAGCAGGCCCAGATGAGTTCTTTTCCACAAATGTTCCGTATCCGGCAAACGTTCGAGCGGACCAAGGTTGATGATGTCGCCTCAGAGACGACCGATCAGTTGACTGCGTTGAATCTTGCGGATCGTCTTCAGCCAGACGAAACAGTAGCGATTACCGTTGGCAGCCGAGGGATTTCGAACATCGCCGAGATCACGAAAGCGGTCGTTGAGCATGTCAAATCGCTGGGCGGGATTCCGTTTATTGTTCCTGCGATGGGGAGCCACGGCGGAGCGACCGCCGAAGGTCAGATGAAACTGATCGAAGGCTTCGGGGTGACCGAAGAATTCGTCGGCTGCGAGATCCGTTCTTCGATGGCGACCGTTATTGTAGCAGAAACGGCGCAAGGGATTCCGGTTCATTTCGACAAATATGCGTACCTTGCAGACCATGTGATTGTGATGGGACGCATTAAGCCACACACAGGGTTCGTCGGCGAGATCGAATCCGGCTTGCACAAAATGATGCTCATTGGTCTTGGCAAAGAGGCAGGCGCCCTGACTTATCATAAAGCGATCAAGGACTACAGCTTCGGAACAATCATTAAGTCGGTTGCTGAAGTCGTTCTGGAAAAATGCAAAGTGCTCGCCGGTGTCGCGATTGTTGAGAACGCCTACGACGAAACCGCACTCATCGAAGCGATCACACCGCAGCAGTTCTACGAGCGCGAACAGGAACTCCTTAAGCAAGCGATTGCCTGGATGCCGAAGTTGCCGTACCCGGAAGTTGATTTACTGATCGTCGATCAGATCGGCAAAGACATTAGCGGCACCGGCATGGATACAAACATCGTCGGTCGCAAATATAACGATCATGTCGCGATGGAGAACGACAACGCGAACTGCAAACGGATTTTTGTCCGTAGCCTAACAAAGACAACAAATGGCAACGCCACCGGCATCGGCATTGCCGAGTTCACATTGCAAAGCTGCGTCGATGCGATCAACAGCGAGTCGACGCGCATCAACTGCATCACCAGTGCTCACCCGATGGGGGCGATGATTCCGTGTGTCTACCAAAACGACCGCGACGCGATCACCGATGCCTTAAAAACCATCGGCATGACCGAACCTGAAGACGCGAAAGTCATTCACATTAAAGACACGCTGCATCTCGCAGAAATGGAAATCAGCGAAGTCTATTTGCGAGACAAACAGGAACAAGCATTCGAAGTCGTAGACGGTCCGTACGAGATCAGCTTCAACAAGAGCGAAATGATCAATAACGTTTAGCGACACACTTCAAGTGTACGGCGAGCGATGTGCATTTCAGAAATTACCGACCGCCGAGATTCTTCATGGCACGAGAGCGGGCGAGGGCCTGGTCTTTTTCGGCGAAGCCGGCATCGTCGGTGGGTACCAATGCGAGGGCAGCTTGAAGATCGGTCTCGGCAGCGCTGGCGTCGATTTCACTGGCGAGGATGGCTTTATTGGTGAGCAGGGTGACGACGGTCCCTTTGATTTGTGCGAAACCGCCATCGATGAAGTAGGTTTCGCTACCGGAGTCGGTGTCGATTTTGAGTGCTCCGGAACCGAGTCGTCCAACCAACGGAGCGCGTCCAGGCAGCACACCAATCTGACCATCAAACAGCGGGAAGCGAAGTCCCTTGACTGGTTGATCAAGGAGTGTGGTTTCCGGCGTCACGAGGACCAGTCGAATTTCGGTTGCTGCAATCATCGTATTCACTTTGAAATGAAATTTTTGCCGGACACTTAAAGTGTCCGGCTAAAATCGTTTTCCCAACTCCAAATTCCTGGATTAACCTTCTTTTGCCATGCGTTCGGCTTGCTCGGCAGCTTCTTGAACTCCTCCGACGTACATGAAGGCTGCTTCCGGCAAGTGATCCCAAGTGCCGTTGCAAATTTCTTCGAACGACTGAATCGTTTCTTCGAGTGAAGTGAACTTACCAGATTTTCCGGTGAAGACTTCCGCAACGTAGAACGGCTGTGACAGGAATCGTTCGATTCGTCGAGCACGTGCCACGACTTGTCGGTCGTCTTCGGAAAGTTCTTCAACACCGAGAATCGCGATGATGTCCTGAAGTTCACGGTATCGTTGGAGGATTTGCTGGACGTTTCGAGCGACAGCATAGTGACGTTCCCCGACCACTTGTGGATCGAGAATACGAGACGATGACGCAAGCGGATCAATCGCTGGGTAAATACCCTTTTCAGCGATCTTTCGTTCCAGGTAGATGAACGCATCCAAGTGACTGAAAGCCGCTGCCGGTGCCGGATCTGTTGGGTCGTCGGCAGGGACGTAAACGGCTTGTACGGATGTGATCGCACCTTTTTTCGTCGATGTGATTCGTTCCTGAAGCTGACCAAGTTCGGTTCCGAGCGTCGGCTGGTATCCCACAGCAGATGGCATTCGTCCCAACAACGCGGAGACTTCTGAACCTGCTTGCGAGAAACGGAAAATGTTATCGATGAACAACAATGTGTCGGCACCGGACTGATCGCGGAACCATTCTGCCATTGTCAAACCGGTCAAAGCAACACGCAGACGAGCACCAGGTGGTTCGTTCATCTGACCGAACACCATGCACGTTTGCGAAAGGACCGAGCGACCAGTGTCGCCGATTTGAGCTTCCGCCATTTCGAGCATCAGGTCGTTTCCTTCGCGTGTTCGCTCCCCAACACCAGCGAATACTGAGTAACCACCATGTTCGCGAGCAATACGAGCAATGAGTTCGGTAAGAATCACAGTCTTGCCAAGACCAGCCCCTCCGAACAATCCTGCTTTTCCACCACGCACGAACGGGGTCAACAAGTCGACCACTTTGATCCCGGTTTCGAAAACTTCTGCCTTCGAGGAGAGGTCTTCGAGCTTTGGAGGTTCCCGGTGAATCGACCAACGGTCGGTCGCTCCGCATGGTCCTTCGCCATCGATCTCTTCACCAATCACGTTGAAAACGCGACCGAGAGTTTCTTTTCCGACGGGAACCGTCACAGGCGAGCCGGTATCGATGATCTCCATACCACGAACAAGTCCATCGGTGGAACCCAATGCAACGCAGCGAACACGACCGCCGCCGAGGTGCTGTTGAACTTCGCCGGTGAGATCAATTTTGATCCCTTTGACTTCCTGCTGGATTTTCACCGCATTATAAATTGCAGGTAGCTGATCATCCGTAAACTCAGCATCGAAAATCGAGCCGATGATTTGGGTGATTCTGCCGATGTTGGTTTTGGTGGCTGTGGACATGGTTGGCTTACGCCTCTCAGTAAATGATGTGAGTATTTAGGAGATAGGATTTAGGAGTTAGCAGTTTTTGACGGCGAATTCCTGAGTCCAGATAACATTCTCCCGATTTCCTCGAGTGTTTTTTGAATTGATACAGTTGTTTCTTGATCGATAAATCCGAGTTATTTGGCGAGTTCGCGTGATTCTCCACACACTTGAAGTGTGTGGCTAAACACTAAAGTCCTAAACCTTATTCCAGCGCAGCTGCACCGCCGATGATTTCCGACAGTTCGCTGGTGATTTGTGTTTGTCTGGCTCGGTTGTATTTCATGGAAAGGTCTTTGATCATGTCGTCTGCGTTTTCTGTGGCAGACTTCATGGCGACCATCCGGGCGATTTGTTCTCCGACACCGGCGTCGAGGAAACATTTGAAAAACCGGGCTTTGAACGCTGCCGGGACGATCTCTGCGAGGATTTCTTCCGAGCTGGGAAGGAACTCGTAATCGACGCCGCTTGCTGATGTTTCATTTGAGGCAAGATCACCGAACGGCAAGATCGTTTCAACGACTGGTGACTGCCGAGCTGCTGACTGAAAACTTTGATAGGCAACGACCAAGCGATGGGTCCGACCTGCCACGAAGTCAGCCAGATATCGATCTGCGATTTCGTTCACTTCTTCAAAGGATGGCTTGTCTTCGAACTGTGTGAATTCCGTTTCAATCGAGGTGCCCTCGAATTTCAATGACGAAATCCCACGCTTGCCGGAAGCATCGACGGTGACGTCGAGTCCTTCGGACTTCATCTTTTTCAGTTCTGCATTCGCTTTTCTCAAAACCCCACCGTTGTAACCCCCGCACAAACCACGGTTTGAAGTGAGAATCAGTAGAGTGACGTTTTTCGTTTCAGCCGGTTGTTCCAGTAATGGATGGCTGAACGTTAAGTCGGACTGAGACAGGTCAGCGACGATTTCGTTGATTTTGCGTGTGTACGCAGCGGCTTCAGCGGCGCGGTCCATTGCTTTTTTGAATCGCGAGGTGGCGATGAGTTCCATCGTCCTCGTGATCTTGCGAATGTTCCGAATCGCCTTACGGCGTTTCACTAATGCTCGTGCGTTACCCATGGTCAACGATTACTTGAGTTTTGCAAATTTTGAAAGGGTCTGTTTTGCCGGACACTTAAAGTGTCCGGCCAAAGCAAAAAACTAATTATGCCGTTGCAACTGCTTCCGGTTTCGCTTCGGCGTTGAAGCGTCCCTGGAATTCGACGAGGGCGGCTTTCAGCAATTCTTCGAGTTCGTCGGTCAGTGCCTGACCTTCGATCAGACCGTCGCGGACTTCGCTTTTTTCTTCTCGAATGAATTGCAGCATTTCTTTTTCTGCACGTTCAACCTGATCAATAGGCACTTCGTCGAAGTAGCCTTTCGTTCCGGCATAGATCGAAATGACCTGATCGGCGAAATGTAGTGGTTCGTATTGTGGCTGTTTCAGCAGTTCGACCATGCGGTAACCACGATCAAGTTGTCGCTGCGTGGCGGCGTCGAGATCGGTTCCCATCTGGGCGAAGGCTTCGAGTTCACGGAAGGAAGCGAGGTCGAGGCGGAGTGATCCGGAGACCTTCTTCATCGCTTTCGTCTGGGCGTTTCCACCGACACGAGAGACCGAAATTCCGACATTGATCGCAGGGCGAACCCCAGCGAAGAAGAGGTCTGGTTCGAGGTAAATCTGACCATCGGTGATCGAAATCACGTTTGTCGGAATGTACGCCGAAACTTCCCCTTCGAGTGTTTCAATAATCGGCAGAGCGGTCATCGACCCGCCACCGAGTTCATCACTCAGTTTCGCAGACCGTTCGAGCAATCGAGAGTGACAGTAAAACACGTCTCCCGGATAGGCTTCACGCCCTGGTGGGCGACGCATGAGCAACGAAAGTTGCCGGTATGCCTGAGCCTGTTTCGTGAGATCGTCGTACACGCACAGAGTATGTTTTCCCTGATACATGAAGTGTTCTGCAATCGCGGCTCCGGAATAAGGAGCGATGTATTGCAGCGGGGCAGGATCCGCAGCGGATGCAGCGATGACGATGGAGTAGTCCATCGCGCCGTTCGCTTCGAGAGCCTCAATCACTTGTGCGACGTTCGCAGCACGTTGACCACAGGCGACGTAGATGCAAATCACATCGCCACCTTTTTGGGCGAGGATGGTGTCAATCGCAACGGCGGTCTTGCCTGTCTTACGGTCGCCGATGATCAATTCTCGCTGACCACGCCCGATCGGGGTCATGGAGTCAACAGCTTTGATCCCGGTTTGCAGCGGCTGCTTCACCGGTTGACGTTGTGCAACGCCCGGTGCCGCGAATTCCACAGGTCGTGTTTCGGTGGTGACGATGGGGCCTTTTCCGTCGAGCGGGTTCCCGAGAGGATCGATCACGCGACCGATCATCGCTTCCCCGACAGGGATGGAAAGTAGAGCGCCAGTCGTTTTGACTTCGTCCCCTTCTTTAATACCCAGATAGTCCCCGAGGATAATCAAACCCACAGAGTTTTCTTCCAGGTTGAAGCAGAGTCCGCGCACGCCGTTGGAGAACTCGACCATCTCCCCTGCCATGGCAGAAGAGAGTCCGACGACACGGGCAATCCCGTCGCCGACCTCGATCACTCGTCCAACTTCAGACGTTTGAACCTGACCTTGAAAGTCTTCAATTTCCTTCTGGAGAACTGAAGCGATCTCGTCCGCTTTGAATTTCATTGAGGTACCTCTCGCGGAGTCGCTGCTGTAAATCACGCAAGCGTGTTCGCAGCGATCCATCATAAACTGTATCACCAACCTGAATCACTAACCCGCCAAGGAGTTCCTGATCCACAGAGGGCATTAAAATGGGTTCGGATGACAACGCATCCTGTAACCGATTCTTGATTCGACTGAGCTGTCCCTCGGAAAGAGCAACAGCACTTCTAACTTGAACTCGACTCTTGCCGGTTCGTTTTTCGTACTCTGACTGACCTTCAGCAAGAATGAGCGGCAAAAGTTCGAGCCGACCATGTCTGGCGAGAACGAGCAGGAAGTTCGTAAAGGCCTGTGACGCTCGCGGCTTGACAACTCGTTCAATTAAGCCGATTTTATCATCGGTGCTTGTCATTTCTGAAATGAGCATCTGCTCAAATTCAGGGTTCTTGAGCAAAACTTCTTCGTGGAACGAAGTGAATTCTTCCAGCGACTCCGTCAGCTTCGCTTCACCAGCAGCGTTGAGGAACGCGACCGCATACACGCGTGCCACTGCCTTGGCACTGGGGTCTTCCAGTACGTGTGACGGGCGAGTTGGCGTTGGTGTGTCGGTCATGGTTCGTTCAATATTGTCGTAAAACGATAAATCTTTAGGTTGTCAATTGACTTAGTGTCTCGTCGATGAGTCGGTCCTGGTCGTCTGCTTGTAAGTTCGCTTTCACCTTCGCTTCGGCGGCTTCGGTGACGCGCTGTGCGAGGTGTCCGAACAAGCTGTTGAGCGACTGGTCGCGAGACCGTTCGATTTCGTGCTGCGTTCGCTGAACCATCAGTTCTGCTTCACGGTTCGCAGCTTCCACGATTTCACCTTGGGTGTAGGTCGCGTCCCGTTTTGCTTCTCTCAGTGTCTCAGCGACAGTTTCATCCATCGCTTCCAGCTGACCGCGATGCTTACCTAGTGATGCCTGGGCTTCCGCTAAATGATTTTCAGCAGTCGCAATCACATCCCCTTCATTCTTCTCACGCTCGGCCATGCTGACATGCAGCCAATTCCAGATGCCAAGCTTGTTGATAGCGAAACAGAAACCAGCAAAGGCCAGGATTGACCAGAAGGCAGAGTCTTCCTTAAGTGGAGGAGCACCATGTGAATCATGATCAGCATTCTCTGCATGATGATCTTCATCGTCGTGGCCTTCGCCATGGTCATCGTGCGAGCCATCCCCAGCAGCATGTTCGTGACCATCCGCGTCACGCCCTTCTTCTTCCGCAAGTACCGCTCCGCAAAGAAGCACTGGCACTGCGAACAAGAGTCCGAAGAGCATCGACAGCGAGAACAACTTGCGACTAGGACGGGAAATCAACGAACGACCTCACAACTGCGAAAAAAGTACACTGTAAACATATCTTAAAGGCGACGACCGACAACTTGTTGTGTTGCCAAGTCAACCTGTTCATCAACCATTTGATCCAGATTCTCAATCGCAGCCCGGTGAGCTTCTGCAATTTCTTGCAGTGCTTCGTCTTTGATCTTCAGGGCTTCTTCTTGAGCTTTGGATGTAATCTCACGCTTCTGAGCTTCTGCTTCGGAGCGGGCTACAGCAATGAGTGCTTTGACCTGCTCCTGAACTTCTGCCAGACGTGCTTCGGATTCCAGTCGAAGTGTTTCGACTTCCTCTCTGGCAGCCTTGGCATCTCGTTCCGCGTTGATGACTCTTGCCTCACGGGCATTCAAACCAGCCATGAGCGGAACCCACGCTGACTTCTTCATCACAAAGATGAAACCGCCAAACAGGATCAACGTCCACAAGAACATGCTCAAGTTGGGCTGAACGGGTGGATGGTCGGTGTTTGGCTCATTCGGAAACAGAAGGCTTTCAAGACCACTCTGCTCTTCTCCCGTGGCTGCCGACTTTTCGCGACCACCATCCTCAGCGGCATTCGCAACGGTTCCTACTACTGCAAACATCATCGCAGTTGAAAGGAAAACAGATTGTCGAAAACGAAAGGAAGACATCACACTACCGGTCCCTGCTGAGGAATTCTGCACCGAAAGACTTAGCCACCAAGAACGATCACGAGGATACAGACGATCAGAGCGAAGAATGTCGCCCCTTCGATCAGAGCGGCTGCGAGCAGCATGCCACCACTGATGTCTTTAGCAGCTTCTGGTTGACGAGCCATGCTCTCAACCGCAGCAGCACCGATGCGACCGATACCGAAACCAGCACCAATCATGACCAAGCCAGCACCGAAGGCAGGGCCAAGATCGATGAGCGTATTCCCACCGTCTTGCGCCATCGCTGGACAGGCAAAAAAGAGTACAGCAGCACTGAAATACCAACAAAATTGAATAGCACGAGTCACTTCAAATCTCCTCACAGGTTGACTTAAAACTGATTGACTTCAAACACGAAAGTCAGTTTGATCAAAACAAAACTCAAAAAGCTACCGAGCGTTTAATGCTCGTGCAGCGACATAGCAATCATAATTGTACAGAGAAACACGAAGACGTACGCCTGAATGAAGGCGACAAGTAATTCCAGCAGACCAATACCAACCTGCCCAATCAAACTCCCAGGCATTACGACAATCCACGCTCCACTGACGGCAGCCTGGGCAATAAATCCGAGAATCACGGCAACCACTGTGTGACCACCCATAATGTTGGCAAACAAACGAACGGCTAACACACCGTGCTTAATGAAGACGCCACCGACTTCAATCGCAAAGATCATCGGAACAAGTGGAATCTTGATAAACGACGGTGCATCAACGGCGGGTACCATGTGTGTCCAGAAGCCGACTGCACCGTGCATTTGTGCCCCATAAAAGTAGGTTGCACAAAATGCGGTCAGGGCGAGAGCACCTGTCACGTTGATATTTGCAGTCGCAGACCCGAACCAGGGAAAGGCACCAAGCAAATTGCAAAACAAGATGTAGAAGAAGGCAGAGAGGAGAAACGGAAGGTATTTATCCGCTGGATGACCGACTTCACCATCGTGAGCATGATCCCCAGAGGCATCAGTGATGTAGGTCGCAACTTCATCGTGAGCGAGTGAATGCTCGTCGTGATGATGCGGGTCACCAATCACAGGGCGGACAACTTCGTCACGAATCCGCAGAACCAGCATCTCCCAGAAGTTCCAGAAATATCCCGTTACCGGGTTGCCGCCCTGGGCACGAGCAGCAAGACCCTTGAAAATCAGGTAAACAAGCACGGCAGCAAGAAGCTGCAAGACCATGTACTTTGTGAGTTGGAATCCAAAAATACTCGGCAAGTCAATATGAAGCCCAAATGGAAGGTGAAATCCATTCGAGTCGTAAACGTGACTAAAGATGCCTTCGGAATTCGCTAGCATATCTACTGTTTATTTCGAGTGTCTGCTCGACACAATAACGACAGCCGGAGCTATCGAAAGTGATTATTCAAAGCCAGCCGGGTTTCTACAAAGAGACCAGCCAGATAAACAACCGTTACTGTTAAAAAAAAGCTGAGAGTTCTCAAACTTGAAAACTTCCAGGCAATAAATCCCGCAAGCCCCATCGTCAAGGCAACCCTCACAATTGTGATCGCCACCATCGCTCCGGCTCCAGTTCCGTGGCGAAACATGTACACCAAAGCAAAAACGCCTGCTGGCAACGCAACCGCAGTCGCGGCGAAAGCTGCCTGCATTTCATCTCGACTCCCTGCAAAAAAACAGACGCCTGCACAAACCAAACCCACGATGATCATCACGAGAAGAAGAAAAAAGGCATCCAGGGCCAGTTTTCCAAATTGAGGTTTGTGGTTAACCAGAGTCACGTTTTTCACTGGAATCCGAACGGGTCATCGACTGAACCAACCGAAAAAGTTGCCAGCTTGCGACCAGAAGTCCAGCACCGCATCCAAGCAGCAGGAACCATGGTGAGGTTCCCCATTTTGAATCAGCCCAGTAGCCCACCCCAATCAGCAACCCCATTTCGATGGACATTGTTGAGATCTGAGAGGACCAATAAAGAGCCTTCACTGGAACAAACGACTTCGACTTTCTCATGGCTCCCTTTCGTCACAACTTCCGACTCCAAGCCACCATGGGACGCGCGGAGTCTAGTTTTGGGCCTATGTGAAGTCAAAGCCCGGTGGCGAGACGCTGGCGGAATCCCCAAAAATGGTGATACCATGAGCAGCTCACCGAAGAATTCTGATCTCTGTTAGCGTTTCTGACCAATGATTGCCATTAGTTTCCGAAGTATTGCCGGTTCACTACTCTTAAGGAAATGGCATTCCTGTTGGTGGGAAACCAAAACAAGGAGAAGGGCGTGAGGGACTCACAGCGTTTGCGGTCAAAGACGAATCAAAAGACTCAGCTTCAGGCAATGACAGTCCTGGGACTGAAGAGGCTTGCGATCGATGCAGGCGTTGCGGGCGTCTCCGGCCTGCGAAAAGATGCTCTCGTAGAGAGGATTATGCAGTCTGGGTCTGAGGTGGCATCTTCCTCTGATCTCGAGCAGGATGACTGCTTAAAAGTCTCGGAAGCTGGTCCATTTTGGCTTTCACTAGAATGGAAGGTGACTCCGAGGTTGGTTGAACGTGCTTCTGCAGCGTTGGGGCAGGATTGGCACAGGGCAGAAAAAGTGCTTCGGCTTTACCGGGTTGACTGGGATGATTCCGGCCCACATGCCCGTGAACACGTCCGCGACGAAACCTTGCCAGAGGAGGCCACGAACTGGTTTCTTCGGATTGACGGAACTTCGGTCGGATGGAAAGTGGAGCTAGGCTACTTGGTTCCAGGCGGGAAGTTTTTTTCTCTTCTGCATTCGCCAGACTTGGAAGCGGATCAGGGGATGAGGCACCAGTTTTCTGGTCCTGGGACTTCTGGAGACGAGGTGGTGTCGCGCTCTCAGCGAATTGATTCAACAGAACTGTCATTGCACATTGAAGGGGACATTGCATTGAATGGAAAGACGCTCCCTGGAGCAGAGGCGAGCGTTGATGACGATTCCGTGGACGTTCACGCTGAGACTGGGCAGTTTCACTGGCAGGCTCCACTGCATAACGGTCGAGTTATTATTCCTGTTGTGGCAGAGGTTTCTAACCAGCGGCTCAGGGCTGTGATTTCGATTGAATCGACGATTCATTATCTCGAACCTGAAAAGACGGGCTTGGGGTAGTGTCAGAACCATCTTGCTGAGCCGAAGCTAGCCCAATGGCATTGGGAATTGAAGCAACAGTCGGGAATTCCTGTAAAAATCAGTCTCTCAGGCAAGCAATTCCAGAGCCTCGCTCTACAATGCTGCGCGGTGGTTTGCGACATCATTGCCTTGAATTGCAGAGTAAAAGAATGGGACGCAACTCGATCCGAAGCGAACTTCATTATTTTCAACACAGAGATTCCAGTTGTGACAGACGAAACCGAGACAAACCCTGTCGACAAGCCTCGTATCGAGAAGGCCGTTCGGGAAATCCTGAGTGCCGTGGGTGAAGACCCCGACAGAGAAGGGCTTCTGGAAACACCTGCTCGTGTCGCGCGGATGTACGAAGAGTTGTTCAGCGGTTTGCACCTTGACCCTGCACGACACTTGAAAAAAGTCTTCAACGAGACCTACGACGAGTTGGTACTTGTCCGTGACATTAGCTTCAACAGTATGTGTGAACACCACCTTTTACCGTTTTTGGGAGTCGCCCACATCGGCTACATTCCTCGCGGCAGTGTTGTTGGCTTAAGCAAACTGGCTCGAATCGTTGACGAAGTCTCAAGCAAGCCACAAGTGCAGGAGCGAATGACCGAAACAATTGCAAATCTTCTTGACGATGAACTGAACCCGAAAGGTGTGATCGTTGTTCTCGAAGCCGAGCATTCCTGCATGTCGATTCGTGGTATTAAAAAGCCAGGGTCTCTGACTGTCACAAGCGCCGTTCGTGGATTGTTCCGAAAGAATGATTCGAGCCGGGCAGAAGCAATGGCCCTAATCAACAGCAAACGATGATTCCGGAATTCGCACTACGCCTCATTTGTGGGCTCTCGATCATTTGGTGTCTGGCTCCGCGTGCGCAAATTACATCTGGTTTTTTTCGAATTCAAATGTTGCTGACGTTGGGGTTGAGCGTGCTGCTTATCCTGACGTTTGACCAACTCAAGATTGCTGGAACGGACGCAGCAATCGCTAAAAGCTGGATCTGGTTTGGTGGAATTTTCCTGGCTCTGACCTCCTTCCTTGGGTCAGTTCTCTGGACGCTTGAGCGAAGAAAATCGGGAACCGTGTTCGTTTATCTTGTTGCATTCATTTCAGCGGGCGTCTTGGGTTTTCTTGCGATGAATACGCTGAGCGCGAATGAGTCGCCAGCACGCGCGCTCGCTGACCAGTTTACGGCAGCCTGGCTCATTGGTTCCGTCACTGCGGCAATGTTGCTTGGGCATTGGTATCTCACCGCGACCGGGATGGTTCTCGCTCCGCTGGTTCGCCTGAGTCAAGTTTTTGCCGTCACCGTTGTCTTACGTGCAGCTGTGACGATCTTCGGGGCGCGTCCCGTTGAAGCAGGGCAGGAACTTGCCTGGAGCCTTTTGACATTACGCTGGGCAGGTTTGATCGGGCCATTTGCCATGGCGATTCTGACAATTCGAATTTTGAAGTATCACAACACACAATCCGCAACAGGTGTCCTTTACGCTGCAACAACGTTGGTTTTCATGGGAGAAATGGCGGCCAGCTTGGTCCAGTAGTGAGACGTAAATGCTGAGTCTGTCTAATTTCTGATTGATGAATTCGGCGTCGCGACTTTTCCTACTGCTCCAACGCACATACGATAACTGAGCAATTGCATCAATCAATCTGAACTTTGGGGGCAATGAAGCTGGCGGGAGCGGTAACAGAGCGGTTTTTTTAATTCACAACCACAACTATAAGGCCTGGCAAGGCACTATGTACCTGACTTTTCATTGTCCGAATTGTGATCGAACCACTCAGACGAGTGATGTTGCCCAATTTACTGAATTGAGTTGCGAACATTGCGGTTGGGGGCGTCCCTTTCCGGAAGGGGTTGAGCGTTCAAACGAAACTCCTAGCGAATGTCTGCGTTGTGGCAACCCGGACCTGTGGCGACAAAAGAATTTCCCTACGAGCCTCGGGCTTCTGTTCGTCGCAATGGGAGCAATATCGAGTAGCATCGCCTGGATGTATTATCGGCCGATTCTCGCGCTCAGTATTCTGATGGCGTTCGCACTGCTCGACATGGTGCTCTACATCGTGATGTCCGATGTTCTGGTTTGCTATCGTTGCCGAACAAAACATCACGACGTCGATGTCAGTCAATACAAAGCCTTCGATCACGAAACCGGCGAGAAGTATCGACAAGAAGAAATTCGACGAAAAGAAGCCGAAGCAGAAGCTGAGAAAAAAATTCCTGATTGAGTTCGACGGAAGTCGAGCAATTGAAGCCGACCAGTTCAACATTTCCCCAAGCATCGATATCAATTCGAGCAATGCTGTTAGCGATGTCATCGTCAGCAGCGAGTCCTCAGTAACACGGACTGACTTTGGACGAACAGCAACTGAGAATTCTGGAAGACCTGCAAGGCGAGTTCGAAGGCGAGCTTCGTTTTGATGCAGTCACGCGCGAAGTTTATTCGTGCGACGGCAGTCTCTATCAAATTCTTCCTTTGGGTGTTGCTTGCCCGCGTCATACTGAAGATGTTTCCAAACTTGCTCAGTATGCATATGAAAACGACATTCCTTTGAGTGCTCGTGGAGCCGGGTCTGGAGTTGCAGGTGGATGCCTTGGACGCGGGATCGTTGTTGATTTTTCTCGCCATATGAACAAAATTTTGCATGTCGATGAAAAAACGATTCGCGTGCAGCCGGGAGTTGTTCGTGATCAACTCAATCGGCACTTGCGGCAATTTGACCGGTACTTCGCTCCCGACCCTTCGAACACAGCATTAACGACAGTCGGTGGCATGCTCGCGGTCGATGCCGCCGGATCGCATGCGGTTCGTGTCGGGTCGATGCGAGATCACGTGAAGAGCATCGAAACCGTGCTCGCAGATGGTTTTGTGTTTGAGGCATCGCGTATTGCAGATGCCTTGTCGATTCCGAAACCGAGCCGAGAGAACGATCTCACCCACCGTCTCGCTCTGCTACTTCAGGAGAATGCTGATCTCATTCGCGAGCGGCAACCAGCGTTGATCCGAAACTGCTCCGGCTTCAACTTACGAGGTATTCTCAACGAAACCTCTCTCAATCTTCCTCGGTTGCTAGTTGGATCCGAAGGAACTCTGGGACTCTTCACGGAAGCAACACTGCACACCTCACCGAGACCATCACGTCGCGGGGTGGCGTTGCTTGCTTTTGGTGATCTGCAGAAAGCGATTAAAGCGATTCAAGTCATGACCGGGCTTCAGCCAAGCGCCTGCGACCTGTTGGATCGACGCTTGCTTTCTTTGGCTCGTGAGGCAGATGTTCGTTTTGAACGATTGATTCCGGGACAAGCTGAGGCGGCTGTGCTCGTTGAGCAGACCGGGTATACAGATCGACAAGTCCGAGATCGGTTGCAGAATATCATTCACGTCGCCCGCAATGCGGATTCGTCTGTTGTCGTGGCGTTGGAAACTTACGACGCAGAAGAGATGGACTTTTTGTGGTCGCTCCCTTATCGAGTCGTGCCACTGCTCATCAAATTACGCGGTGAAACTCGACCGTTGCCGTTTGTTGAAGACATTGCTGTTCCGCCTGATGCCCTGCACGACTTTCTTGTTCAGGCTCAAAAGGTCTTTCAGAAACACTGGGTCACCGCTTCACTCTACGCGCACGCTGCATCGGGGCAGGTTCATTTCCGTCCGTTCCTCGAGGTTCCTAATGCCGACAATTCCGCGAAGATTGAGGAGCTTTCCAGAGAACTTTACGAAGTCGCTTTTCGATTTGGAGGAACAGTCAGCGGTGAACACGGTAACGGACTCGTCCGAACCGCCTTCATTCGCAGTCAATACGGACCACTCTATAAAGTTTTTCAGCAAGTCAAAGAATTATTTGATCCTCACAACTTGCTCAACCCTGGGAAGATTGTCAGCGATGATCCACACTTAACGATTCGCGATTTTCGAGCGAACCCAGACCCTCAGCAAGAACGCAGTGAACTCATTCCGTTGCAACTCATTTGGAACCAGGGAGAACTCGAAGAAGAGACTCTCCGGTGCAATGGTTGTGGGAGTTGCCGCGTTCAGGAGGATGATTCATACCGCATGTGTCCGTTCTTTCATGCGGAACAGTCTGAGGTGAATGCTCCAAGAGCAAAGGCCAACCTCGTCCGGGCGCTCATTACAAATTCCATTGACGCTAAGGCATTCTCCACTGATGAAGCACGTGAATTGGCGGACTCCTGCTTCAACTGCAAGCAGTGCCAATTGGAGTGTCCTTCAAACGTCAACATCCCGGCGTTGGCAGTCGAACTGAAAGCACAATGTGTGGGAGAGGCAGGACTACCGACAGCAGACTGGTACCTGTCTCGTGCACACTCATTTGGAAAGTTGGGAGTCGCATTTTCACCATTCGCGAATTGGGCTTTGGCGAATGGAGCTAGCCGCTGGTTGATAGAGAAGCTCTTCGGGATTTCAAAATCCCGAAGACTTCCAAAATTCGCTCGTCGCCAATTCTTAAAAACATGGCAAGCGAGCCGTTACCGTGAAGACAAAAAGAAAGAACAGGCTCTCGACGTCGTCTACTTCGTAGACCAGTACGTCAATTTCCACGACCCTGAACTTGGTGACGCATTCTTGCGAGTGCTCGAACATCATGGGGTTTCCGTTGTCATTCCAAGACTTCAAGTCACTTCTGGAATGGCAATGATCTGTGCAGGGGATTTAGATGCCGCAAGAGAACTCGCGGAAATCAATATCGGCATACTCGGCGAGTATGCGCGCGAAGGAAAGCAAATTGTCTGCACCGAACCGACCGCTGCCGTTTGCCTCAAGGATGAGTATCCGCGTTTAATTGACCATCCGGATCTTCAGGCTGTGGTCGACCAGACCGTTGACATTGGCACATACTTGCAATCTCTGCATGCCCAAGGGAACCTAAAAACAGATTTGAATCCACTGAAAATGACGTTGGGTTACCATGCTGGTTGCCATGAGAAGTTTCTCAATCCAACCCTTCCCTGGCTCGATATTCTCAAACTGATTCCCGAGTTGAACGTACAACTTATCGACAAAGGTTGCTCCGGGATGGCAGGCGCCTTTGGCATGAGTGCCAATAACTTTGAGCATTCACTGCAAATGGGCGCCGGTCTCATCGCTGAAATGCAACGACCCGATTTTGATCTTGGATCGAGCGAGTGCAGTAGCTGCAAGTTTCAAATGAAGCAAAAATCGTCGTTGCCGACACTTCACCCACTCAAACTTTTGGCATTGTCTTACGGCATTATGCCATCGATTCAGCGTAAAATAACGCCTGATCGAAGAGAGCGGACATTGATCACATAGCGGCCTGAATGCTGAAATTTAAGAAGAACTATTAATTGGGCCGCTTGGTCTAGGGGCTAGGGATTGAGGGGCAAGGTTAAGACACGGAACGAAAACTTCGACTGGTAAGTATCAGAGATAACATCACGAAAGTTGATTGCATGAAGATCACTGTCAAACTGTTTGCCCGTGCTAGTCAACTGACTGGGGCTTCAGAAATCGATGTCGAAGTCGACGCTGGAGCGAGTGTTGCTGATTTTCGAGAAGCTCTTGAAGCACAGCATCCGGAACTCAAACCGATTGCTGGCAGCCTGTTCGTGGCAATTGATTCAGAATACTCTAGTGACGAACAGGTCATCCCGGAGTTCGCTCAGATTGCCTGTTTCCCGCCAGTCAGCGGCGGCTAGAGGAGTTTCGCGTTTCATTTCAAATGCGTGGCGAACAATATTTGAAAATTCAATTTCTATTTTTCTCAAGACAGATCATTTCAAGAAGACATGCCACTTTCACCAGAAGACCGATTCGTTGAATTGACCGACCAACCGATCGATGCCGACAGGCTCACGCAGTTCGTGACGACTCCGCTCTCTGGTGCCGTGATTCTGTTCCTGGGAACCGTTCGTGAATTGACTCACGGAAAACGAACGATCTCGCTCGACTACGATGCCTACCCTGAAATGGCACTCAAAAAGATGAACGAACTCGTCGACGAAACTGCCGAAAAGTGGCCGGTTCAAAAAGTTGCAATAGTCCATCGGACCGGAAAGCTAGAACTTGCCGAGGCAAGTGTTGCTATCGCCCTCAGCTGCCCACATCGAGGCGATGTCTTTGATGCAGGACGGTTTCTCATCGATGAACTGAAAATTCGTGTGCCGATTTGGAAGAAAGAGAACTGGTCCGACGGCACAACCGAATGGGTTCACCCCGGTGCAGATGCACCGTCGACAAATCCTCGAACAGAAGCTGAGTGACGTTTTGCCGCACACATGAAGTGTCCGGAAAACGCAAATTCTTCTCTAGCGTTCGCTCATCGGAACGTAATTTCTCTCTCTCTCGCCGAGGAAAATTTGCCGAGGTCTTTGGATGCGTTGGTCCTTGTCTTCGAGTGATTCCGCCCATTGAGCGAGCCAACCGATTGTTCTTGGAATCGCGAACAGAACCGGGAACATCGTGACTGGTAATCCAATCGCCTGATAGATCAAGCCGGAGTAGAAGTCGACGTTGGGGTAGAGTTTTCGTTTGACGAAGTATTCATCATCCAACGCGATTCTCTCGAGTTCTAGAGCGACATCGAGAAGAGGATTCTTTCCGGTGACTTCGAAGACTTCGTCCGCACATTTTTTGATAATACGTGCCCGCGGGTCGTAATTTTTGTAGACGCGGTGTCCGAAGCCCATGAGCCGTAACTCTCCGTTTTTACACCTGTTCATGTATTCGGGAACATTGCTGACGTCTCCAATTTCGTTGAGCATTTTTAGGACTGCTTCATTCGCCCCGCCATGAAGAGGCCCATACAGAGCAGCAGCGGCTCCAGCCCATGCTGAATAGGGATCAGCTTCGGAGGAACCTATTGCACGCATCACGGACGCCGAGCAATTCTGCTCGTGGTCCGCATGTAAAATGAACAGAACGTCCAGTGCTTTCACAATCGCTGGGTGCGGCTCATATTCGTTTCCGACCATACGGAACATCATGGTCAAGAAGTTTTCGGTGTAGCTGAGTTTGTTGTTTGGATAGACGTAGGGGTGTCCCTGACTATGCCGGAATGTGAAGGCGGCAATTGTCGGAACCTTTGCCATCAATCGTTCAATTTGCAGTTTGCGATTTTCCGCACAGTGAACGGCTTTGGCATCTGGATAAAACGTTGAAAGTGCCGCGACCGTGCTGATCATCATTCCCATAGGGTGAGCATCGTAACGGAAAGACTCCATCTGTCGCTTGATGTTTTCATGTGCGACGGTGTGGTTTTTAAGCGACTGCTGCCATCCTTCGAGTTGAGGAGCGTTTGGCAGTTCACCATTCAGTAGAAGGTAGGCGACTTCCATGAACGAACTGCTTTCGGCGAGTTGTTCAATGGGGTACCCACGGTACTCTAGAATTCCTTTGTCACCATCAATGTAGGTGACATCACTCTTACACGATGCCGTGTTTGTGTACCCCGGATCGTAGGTCATCATCCCGAAGTCATCGTCCTGGACCTTGATTTGTCGTAGATCGATAGCACGAACAGTGTCGTGTTCAACGGGGATTTCGTAAGTTTTTCCTGTACGATTGTCGGTAATAGTCAGAGTCTCGGGCATGTTCTTCGTTTAATACCTTTGGAGATGTTCTTCAGGAAAACTGTATCATTGCAGGCTTAACGGCGTGCTCAAGCCAGCTCGGCCGTTTTTTTATCATCAGGATTTCAACAGCAATCCCTGTGCAAGTAACAGCAATGCAAGCAATTCTTGTATTCTAACGAGGCCAGCTACTGTAGCAAACTGCGTACAACGACTTCTTTGGCTTTGTCGAAATAGGGCTGCCATATTATCTCAGGACGCCCATATTTCAGGCAATCACGCACTTTTTGGAGTGTGTTGCGTGCCATGTGGGGGCAGCGATTACAAGCACAGGTCTCGCCAGTCTCGGTCATAATCCCAGGAACCGGGATGAATTCGTGCTGAGGAGCCGCTTCCTCCAGAGGGTGAATCATGTTCGCTTCGGTGGCGACCAGAATCGTTTTCGGTTCGGAGATGGAGGCGGCATACTTCCGCATGCTCTCTGTCCCCCCCACATAGTCGGAGACTTCGAGAATATTATGTGGGCACTCTGGGTGTGCTATCACAATTGATTCCGGATTATTTCGCTTTGCCCGGAGCAATTCCTGCAAGCTGAAAACCTCGTGAACCATACAGGAGCCAGGCCAAAGGATCATCTCGCGACCGGTCACTTCGACGAGGTACCGCCCCAAATGCTGGTCGGGAACGAAGAGAATTTCTTTTTCTTTTGGAACTCGATCTTCGACAACTTCGCGAGCGTTCCCGCTGGTAACGATCCAGTCACACAGACTTTTGACCGCGGCGGAAGTGTTGATGTACGCGACAGTTACGAAATCGTGACCTTTCTCGCGTAATTCCTTTTGAAACGCGGCCAACCGGTCTGCCGGGCAACTGTCGGAAAGCGAACAGCCTGCTTCCAAGTCTGGCAGTAAGACTGTTTTATCTGGATTCAGCATTTTCGCTGTCTCGGCCATGAAATGGACGCCAGCAAAGACAATAGTTGATGTTGTCACGTTTGCTGCATCACGAGCGAGTTGGAGAGAATCACCACAGTAATCAGCAATATCCTGAATCTCACCATCCACATAGTAGTGAGCCAGGATTGTTGCATCTTTCTTCTCTTTGAGGCGATCAATCTCGTCCATCAAATCAAGGGGGTCTTCATAAATTTCAGGCTGATCCCCAACGACCGGCAACAGGTTGTTATCTCGCATTTGTCCTTCCAGAAACAGTGAAGATGTCGAAAGCGCCTGCTCATTTTACCAACGCGAGGCGACTCCTACATCTTACGTTAAATAGGGCCTGATGACATGATCTTCCTGTGGAAGTTTTTAAAATCCGTGACTCTTCTGTGCGGTTCATCAAAAAATGAATCACTCTGGTTTCAAGTCGATTCACTGCTGTTCGTTACGGTGTTTCAACGATATTTTCCGCGCTGAATCATCGGAGAAAAGAATGTGCTGCAGGTGAAATGGAACGCCGGAAGTGGAAATTTCGTATGATGAAACGAAAACACCTCGCCAGCTTTTACTGACGAGGTGTTGATTTCAGCACGAAGAAATGTCTTAACGAGCCGTACCATTGGTAAGTTGAATTTCCGATTTTTCTTCCTGGCTTTGGATGCTGGCGACTTGCATCGTGATGTCGTCCATTTGAACGAGTGCCTCCGCAGCCATTTTCAGAGTTGGGTTAATATCAAGCGCCTTGTTGTAGTGTTTCATGGCAAGGTCAGACCGACCTGTTTGTGAATAAATATAGCCAATGTTTGAGTGCGCCTCTGCGTCGTCCATCACAGTTCGATACAAGGTGTAGCTCTCATCCATTCGCCCCTGATACCCAACTGCCATTGCCAAATTGTTCACCGCACGATTGTCACCTGGAACGATGTTGAGTGATTCGCGGAGAAATTTCTCAGCGATGTCGTACTCACCAAGCAAAATGTATCCATACCCGAGATCGCCCTTAATTGCTGCGTCTCCAGGGCGTAAAGCTTCCGCTTCCATCAGGTAAGTGATGCCATCGCTAGCTTTACCCATCCGTAATTTGACAATTCCCAAACGATGACACACTTCAGCGTCTTCTGGGGTCGCCGCATAAAGGGCTTCGTAAACCTGGATGGCATTCGCAAGGTTCCCTTCCTGTTCGCTTGCACGCGCCACGCTGAATTGCATCTCGTTTCGAGGGGCTGTTTTTTTAGCAGCCGCGACGAAAGGAACGCCTTTGTTTGCACAACCATTTGCAAAGAGTGTTGCGACACCAAACGCAACGACAAGAAGTTTTGATCCTGTTGTCCGATTCATGGACATATTGATTCACCCTCCAATTAACACAAACGAATTAGTCACCCTCACGCAGCCAGTCACGTGCATTGTCGAACTGCAAAGTTCAAAAATGCACGTGACTTTGAATCACCGCTATCTCAAAATGCCGGGAACCGGATGATCGCGTAAGGCTGTTATTCGATGATCCGATCCCGTCAATTGAAGATTAAATTCTTTAGAAGCCACCGCCACCGCCACCGCCACCAAACCCGCCACCACCGCTACCGCCTCGCATTCGCATTCCACGCAAGTATGCTCCGCGGGCTTGGAATCCGGTGTAACCAGGGGTCAATGCCGGTGAAACGACGACTCGATCATCTGC
>DAOUPA010000081.1 GCA_030626405.1 Planctomicrobium sp. | reverse complement strand
GATCCCGAACTGGGAGCACCGTTTTGGCTGGAGAAAGCGAAAGAGTACGATTTCAATCCGCTCACGGATGTGAAGTGCTTCGACGATCTGAAACAGTTTCCTCTGTTTGAAGACGATTGGTTTCGGGGTGGTCCGGTCCAGCGATTCCTGCCCAAGAAATGGCACAACGAATACAAGTACACCTTCGAGACCGGCGGAACGACCGGCGTTCCTAAATCTCGATGCGTCGTCCGCGACCACTTTATTGACTACGAAGAGTTTTCGAAAACGTTGTCGGATGAAGATTTTCCGCGCGGATCAAACTGGCTGATGCTCGGTCCTTCTGGACCACGCCGGCTTCGTCTGGCAGTCGAGCATCTTTGCCAATACCGTGGTGGGATTTGTTTTTGTGTTGACCTCGATCCTCGCTGGGTTGTGAAGCTTTTGAAGAAAGGTGATGTTGAATCGGCGAAAGCATACGCTGAGCATGTGATCGATCAGGCATACACCGTTTTGACTGCTGGACACGATATCAAGTGTATGTTCGCAACACCCAAACTGCTTGAAGCTTTAGCGATGCGATTGCTTGACGAAGGAACCAGCATTGCCGAGATTGGCATCGAAGGGATTTTTGCTGGCGGAACAGAATTCACCCCGCAGTGGTATCGCTTCTGTAAGGAAGAACTACTCGGACCGGATGTCTTCATCACGCCGACATACGGGAACACTCTCATGGGGCTTGCCTGCGGGAAGCCGTTCGTTCCTGAAGATGAATTCAAGATTACCTACTACGCCCCGCAACCACGCGCTGCGATTGAGGTCGTTGATTTTGATGACTACAACAAAGTGGTTGGCTATGGTGAAACAGGTCGTGTGAAATTGACAACCTTAACCGACGAACTCTTCATCCCTGGCTTCATGGAACGTGACGAAGGCGAGCGTGAACTCCCTTGCGAGAAATTCGTCTGGGACGGCATCAGCGGTGTACGCCCTTTTCATGTCTTCGCCAAGAAGACGACGGTTGGAGTTTATTAGTGAGTGGTGATAAAGCGAGTTCCTTTTGCCACGTTCAAGAGCAGGAAGGCTTGCTTGCCACTTCAGCAGTTCAAATGTTGGGGCGTAGAGAGAAGAGGCGATTTTGTTTGATCACGATCAAATCTTCCTCCCTGCTCCCTCGTTTGGCCGGGTATCGCTTCTTCATGGTATCTTGAATAATGCGCCGTGGCTGATTTTTTGTCTCCCTGCCGTATGATCTCTACTTCTTCACTCCTCCAACGCCAAATTGATTTCCGGTGGCGACAACACGTCCGTTTTTGAAGACGACTTCGAGTAACTTCTCACTTCCTACTGCTCGGCCTTTTTCGTCGGTCAATTGGGCGACACGTTTTCGAGTTTGAACATCGAAGACATCTCCTGATGATGGATAGGCAAACTTTCCATCGATACTGAAACTGATCCAGCCTGGCTCACCTCGACACTTAAGGCTGGTGATTTGCTTTGGTGGCATTTGGGTTGCATCAAAGATATGCATGCGCTTGTTGTAAGCATCGCAAACCCAGATTTCTGACTCGTCGGGAGTCATCCCGATCCCATGCGACGGGCAACCATGCCGTTTCACCTTTCCTTGCTCGAAACCTTTGACTTCCACCCGATGAATTTTCTTTCCGGTTTTGAGGTCCCCAATTTCAAACCCCAGGCATTCGTTGATACAGACAAAGACCAACGTTTGTGATCCATTGACGGTGAACGGACGAATGTTGTGACTGAACGGTCCGACTGTTGCAATCGCTTTGTGATTGGTCGTGTCTGCAACGGTCAGCAATGGCGATGAGAGACCTGCCAGGTAACAGCGAGTTCCATCTGGACCGTACACAGTATTATGCGCTCTCGAATTCGGCTGAATGCGTGCCAGGACATCACCAGACATCGCATCGAGAACGTGCCAGTGGCCTTTCTCGAATGATGGCTGGTAGATCACTTTTCCATCTGGAGAGATCGACATTCGGTCGCACCCCCCAACGTAGCGACGCTCCCAAAGCAACCGATCCGTATTCAAGTTGTAGCACAACAATTGTTCAATCGTACTGATATAGATCCGCCCCGTTTCTGCGGAGGCACACATGCCTTTCACGTTGATCGGAGTTCCGTCTCGCTTGATGCCTCCGGTAGGTATTCTGCGAACAAATTTGTGATCGTTGTTGATGTCAAAAACCAACAGTCCGTGACCACCATATTCCAGATAGTTTCGAATTCCAGGCGTCGCGACATAGAGGAAATGCCGCTCGTCCCCCTCTGCCAGGACGCTCGTTGCCAGTAAGCAAAAGGAAAGAAGCATCACTCTTCGAAGCAATTCATGCATGGTCAGCCTTCATGTGAAAGGTGTGTCGAAAAAGATAGGGGCAAATTTCAATTCGGTTCCTAATGCTCGTGAACACTCAACTTGAAGAGGTCACCACACAGCGACATCCCTCGCAGTGAATTACATCATTCCAAGGTATGCTCTCACTTTTCACCCGAAGAATGCAACTCTCCAGTTTGACTTCATTGCCGACGGATCAACATCCAGTTAAGTTTTGCATTCCAATCCACGTTCAATTCGGCAAGCATTAGAATGTCCACAGACGATCCGAATCAGCCGGAAGATACAGTCCCACCTGAATATGATCAGGAAATCTCGGCAGGGACCGAAGCGCCGCCCACGACTTTCTGGGGGACGTTATTGAAACTTGGTCCTGGCTTAGTCGTTGCGGGGAGTATTGTTGGATCGGGCGAACTGATCGCGACGACGAAAACTGGGGCACATGCCGGGATCGCTCTGCTGTGGTTGATCATCATTGGGTGTTTGATCAAAGTTTTTGTGCAAATTGAACTCGGTCGGTTTTCGATTATACATGGCGAGACAACACTCAGCGCGCTGAATCGAGTTCCTGGCAAGATCGGGAAGGCGAACTGGATCATCTGGTTCTGGTTCTGCATGATGCTCGCGGGCATCCTGCAACTCGGCGGGATTGTAGGCGCTGTTGGTCACTCAATGGCAATTGCGATGCCGATCTCCGGCGATTACGTGGAGGCAATCGCGCTGCCTGATGCTGGCGAGATCAAATTCTACAATCAATGGACCGACGACTTCGCAAATGGTCGTGTCGAATTCAATAAACTCACGCCGGACCAGCAAGAACGTATCACTCGCGGGTACGAACGAATTGAGGCCGCCCTGGCTGCCATCGGAGATCGCGGCACTTCCGCCATCGAAACCGTTCGGGCTGGCAGTAAAGTGGAAGATCCGTATACCTTCGACGACCGAATCTGGGCAACTCTCGTCGGTCTGATCACAGTCGGTTTGTTGTATAATGGTCGGTACGGAGTCATTCAATTGGTTTCGACCGTACTGGTTGTTTCGTTCACGTTCCTGACGATTGGAAATGTGGTCGCATTACAAATGACCCCCGACTGGAGTATATCCGCCGCCGATTTCATGAAAGGTTTTTCATTCGGACTCCCTGACTCCGGTGACAAATGGGAATCGTTGACGATTGCGCTGGCGACGTTCGGGATCATCGGCGTCGGAGCGACTGAGCTCATCACCTATCCGTATTGGTGTATTGAAAAAGGCTACGCCCGCTATACCGGTAAGAAGACCGACGATGAAGCGTGGCTGCAACGTGCTCGCGGTTGGGTTCGGGTGATGCACTACGACGCGTTTCTGTCGATGGTCGTTTACACCTTGGCGACGATGGCGTTCTTTATGATGGGCGTGGCGGTTTTATATCGAGAAGGTCGCAACCCAGACGGCATGAGAATGGTCAGCACACTCTCGTCGGCTTACGTTCCCATCTTCGGCGAATACGCAAAGATCATGTTCCTCTGCGGCGCGATTGCGGTTCTCTATTCCACCTTCCTCGTCGCGACCGGTGGTCATTCGCGAATGTATACCGATGCACTCAAAATCTTCGGCATCATTGGTCGGAACGATCAAAAAGCCCACGACCGATCACTGACGACGTTTTGCGTCATTGTCCCGCTGACCTGCGTTGCCTTGCACTGGACAGGTATTGACCCGGTCCAAGTGATCCTGCTTTCCGGTATGATGCAGGCAACAATGCTCCCGATGATCGGCTTCGGCGCGCTCTACTTCCGCTACACAGCGACCGATCCGAGACTCGCTCCGAGCAAAGCCTGGGACGTGATGCTGATCATCTCGTTCCTCGGCTTACTCGTCGCCGGTTCCTGGGGATTGTACTTGCAGATTGCGAAGTTGCTTTAGCAGTTGAACTGCTCATTTGAAGTGAGCTGGTTTTGCCGCACACTTTAAGTGTGCGGCAAAACGCTTCTCTCTTATTCAATGTTTGCAGTTGTTGCTTTTCCGTCGATATCGCGAGAGAGTCCTTTGCACGGGTTTTCGTTTCGAAGCACAGGCGGCAACCGGTTTTCACGCACGTTGTCGTAACAGTCGAGCGTTGCAAACCGTCGCAGCGATGCCGGAATTCCAACGGCGGTGAAGCCAGGATGTCCGGTCGCCGGATACGGTCCGCCATGATTCATCGCCGGGCTGACGGCGACACCGGTTGGCATTTTGTCGTTCAGTAATCGACCAACATGCTGAATGAGTTCTTCTGCGATTTGATCATAAAGTGCGTCGTCGCTGCCGCTGGTGTTCGAGTAAATACAGCCGGTCAGGTTTCCTTCCAATTGCTCTGTGATCGCAATCATCTCTTCATCACTCTCCGCAACGACAATCAATGACGCATTGCCGAACGCTTCTGCTTGATGACCTTCCGGATTCTCAAGGAACGATTTACCGGTTGCTCGCAGAAGTGTATTCGCATGACAACAACGCTCAGCATCCACTGGTTGATTGCCAGTGACGACGTGTGCGCCTGTTTGCTGAATCGCGACGATGCCTGCCCGCAAACTGCGTTCAACACCTTCACCCAATAATGTCCCGGCAGGTGCGGCGGCAAATTTCTCGGCTACGGCGGTGATGAATGCTTCGGCCTTCTCGCCGGATTTCAAAACGACAAGACCGGGGTTTGTACAAAACTGCCCCGTTCCCATGAGGCAACTGCCGGAGAATTCGTCGACGATGGCGTCCAACCGTTCTTCTAACGCGCCTGGCAGGATGAAGACTGGGTTGATGCTGGAGAGTTCGAGGTAAATCGGCGTGCCGGATTTGTCGGCAGCTTCTTTCAGGAAAAGTCCGGCGTGGCGAGAGCCGGTATATCCGGAGGCTCCAAGTTGTGGATGGGAAACCAACTTCGCACCATCATCGTGGGATGTGCGATAAATCAATTGCACAAAACCGGCTGGCATCTTGGTTGTTTCACACGCGTGCAGTGCTGCCTCGGCAAAGAGTTGAGTCGTTCGTGGATGAGCAGAATGCCCTTTCGCAATTACTGGATTTCCAGCGGCGATGGCGGCAGCAAAGTCGCCGCCGGAAATGGAATTGAAAGCCAGCGGAAAGTTATTCGGACCGAATACAGCGACCGGACCAATCGGTCCGAGCATTGAGCGGATGTTGGTTGCGGTGTCGATTGTGGGAACAGTCCAGGAGGAACTTCGAGCTGCCGTCGCGGCTTGCCTCAGTTGATCCAGCGTTCGTACCATCTCACCATCTTTCAGGCGTGGCGAAACCGGATAGCCTGTTTCGAGGTGAGCGGCGCTGACGATGTCATCGATACGCAATTCGATTTCGGCTGCGTAAGCATCAAGGAAATCTGCAAATCGGCTCCCAGAATAGGAACGGACAATCTTAAACGCCGCCGCCCCCGCGACCAGAGCTTCTTCCACTTCCGACCAGGGGCTGACAGGAAACACATCCGGCAAAGTCTCCTTGGTTGCCGGATTGATTGCCTGGAAAGATTCTGTACCGCTCGATGCCCGCCATTGACCATTGATCAAAACTGGTTGTGAAGTCATTATGGAATCCGCTGTTATTGTTCTATGCTTGTTCGTTCGTAGAATAACTGTCGTCTTCTTATTATTCGAGTCTGCACGCTGATCTGTTCGAAAGAACCAAATGAAGATACTCGTTACTGGAGCCGCCGGATTTATCGGTTTTCATTTATCGCAAGCCTTGCTCGCGCGTGGTGATGATGTTGTTGGCCTCGACAACCTGAACGACTACTACAGTGTGGAACTCAAACAGGCCCGTCTCGATCAATTGCTGCCGAGCGATCAGTTCCAATTCAATAAAATGGATCTCATTGATCAGGAATCAATGGCGGCACTGTTCGCGCAAGAGAACTTTGATGTCGTCGTGAACCTCGCGGCACAAGCCGGTGTTCGCTACTCCCTGACGAATCCACATGCTTACATGTCGAGCAACATCGATGGGTTTTTGAATGTCCTGGAAGGATGCCGACACAACGACGTGAAGCATCTTGTTTATGCATCGAGCAGTTCAGTGTACGGCGCGAATACATCAATGCCATTTTCGGTGAGTGACAACGTCGATCATCCGGTGAGTTTGTATGCTGCGTCGAAGAAAGCGAATGAACTGATGGCTCATTCATACAGTCATCTCTACTCCTTACCGACCACGGGACTGCGTTTCTTCACCGTGTATGGTCCCTGGGGACGGCCGGATATGGCGTTGTTTCTGTTCACGAAGGCAATCCTCGCCGGGCAACCGATTGACGTTTTCAATCACGGCAAAATGAAACGTGACTTCACGTACGTCGATGACATTGTGAACGGTGTCATCAGTACAATTGATCAGACAGCAAGCCCGAATCCTGATTGGAGTGGCGATTCCCCAGATCCGAGTAGTTCGAAGGCGCCGTTTCGACTTTACAACATCGGGAACAACGAGCCGGTGGAATTAATGACGATGATCGAGACGTTGGAGAAATGTCTCGGCAAGACCGCCGAGAAAAACATGCTCGAGATGCAACCGGGGGATGTTCCGGCGACCTATGCAGACATTCAGGCTCTTGAAACAGCCACCGGTTTTCACCCTTCAACTTCAATTGAAGAAGGCATCGCGAAATTTGTTGAGTGGTACCATGAATATCATGCGACTTGAGGTGATCGCAAGGTGTTAATTCAGAGAATGATCTTTTTTGCTCATTGCAAACAATAATGT
Source organism: Planctomicrobium sp. (assembly GCA_030626405.1). Classification (GTDB taxonomy): domain Bacteria; phylum Planctomycetota; class Planctomycetia; order Planctomycetales; family Planctomycetaceae; genus Thalassoglobus. The sequence continues at coordinate 11,960 of DAOUPA010000081.1, read as the reverse complement.
TCGATCTCATTTCTTCACACTGACCCTCGATCCCTTGTCTCTCAATCCTTATCCTTACGTCTGGAAGCCTGACTTTACCAATTTACCGAGACTCAAAGGCCGTTGTTGTGTCTATTGTTGTGCAGAAATTTGGCGGAACCAGTGTCGCCAATGCAGATAAAATTCGAGCCGCCGCCCAACGCGCGTTCGCAACCCAACAAGCTGGGCATCAAGTCGTAATGGTTGTCTCTGCACGAGGCAAAAAGACCGACGAACTTGTTCAGTTGGCGGCTGATATGACGGACCAGCCATCTGCCAGAGAAATGGACATGCTGCTTTCCACAGGTGAGCAGGAGTCGGTGTCACTCATGGCAATGGCGGTGCATTCCCTCGGCGGGAAAGCTGTCAGTCTGACGGGAGGACAGATTGGAATTGTCACGGATTCGACATTTTCCAAGGCACGTATTGAATCGATTTCAACCGAGCGTATTCGTAAGCATCTCGACGCAGGCGAGATCGTTATCGCGTGTGGATTTCAGGGAGTCGATCCGCAGCGCAACATTACCACGCTGGGACGCGGTGGAAGCGACACAACCGCAACGGCACTCGCTGCGGCGCTGCAAGCTGATGAGTGTCAAATCTATACAGACGTCGAAGGTGTCTTTACGACCGATCCGCGCGCGGTTTCCGAAGCCAGGAAGATTTCGCAGCTCTCGTATGACGAAATGCTCGAACTTGCCAGCCTAGGCGCAGGCGTGATGCATTCCCGATCAATTGAGTTCGCCAAGAAATTTCGCGTTCCGCTCCGCGTGCGACCTTCGTTTGACGATGGGTCCGGAACTTTGATCGCAAATCGCGGAGACGCACGCGTGGTCACAGGTTTAGCGCTAGCGAGAAACGAAGCGCGAGTCACACTTGATGACTTGCCGGATCAACCAGGCGTGACAAGTAGTATTTTCGCGTGCATGGCTCAGCGACAAATTCCAGTCGACATGGTCGTACAGAACATCGCCGTTGATGGACGTGCCACGGTTTCCTTTACGGTTCCAGAAGGGGACCTCGCAGACACATTGACTGCTGCGAATGAAGCGATCAAAGCACTCGGTGCCGGGACGATTCGTAGTGGAACAAACGTTGCGAAAGTTTCCGTCGTTGGTCGCGGGATGTTATCTCATTCAGGCGTCGCGGCTGAAATCTTCCAAATACTTTTCGATAAAGGAATCAATCTGGAGATGATCACGACGAGCGAAATCAAAGTTTCCGTACTGGTCGAACGAGATCGCTGCGACGAAGCCTTGCTCGCTGTTCATCAAGGTTTCCACATGGGAAAAGCTGATCAGCAACAGCCAACGATTGGGATTCAGCAAGACACCAAAGAGGCTCGCCATAATGAAAACGAAGACCAGCGCCTGACCGAAATCGTCAGTAAGCTGGCAAACATGGAAGACATTGTCGTCAGTGAAGTTTTACTGGACGAAACACAATCACGTGTCACCTTGCACAACATCCCTGACATCCCAGGGAGTTGTTCCCAGCTCTTCAGTGCCGTTGCCAACGGGAACGTGATGGTCGACATGATCGTCCAAAACGTCAGCAGCACCGGTCATGCCGAAGTCTCATTCACGATCCCGCGTGCCGACCTCGAAAAGTGTTTGAAACTGGTTGAGGAAGTCGCCTCGCAATGGGACGGCGCCACCGTCAGTCACGAAGTCGAAATCGACAAACTCACCGTTGTCGGCATCGGTTTAAGGACGCATACTGGCGTCGGAAAAAAAATGTTCAAGGCGCTCGCGGATGCAGACATCAACATCCAAATGATCAACACCAGCGAGATCCGAATGAGCGCCGTCGTCGCCTCTCACCGGGGACAAAAGGGCTTCGAAGCCCTGAATGCCGCGTTTGCGCTGGGATTGACGAAGTGATCACTCGTTGTGTGGTTCGTTCGCTCTTTTGAGCGACTGGATGCCGAAGGTACAGAATGAAATCCCCTCAGGATTCGAAATCGTGGTGGACGTTTTGTTTTCATTCAACGCACATGGCAAAACATCCTGTCACTACGTGACCCGACCACAAAATGTGGTCGGGTCACCCTGACAAGGACGGACTTGTCAGAGGAAAATGTTCAAGGCACTCGCAGATGCAGACATCAACATCCAAATGATCAACACCAGAGAAATTCGAATGAGCGCCGTCGTCACGTCCCACCGAGGGCAAAAGGGGCTTGAAGCTCTCAAGTCCGCTCTTGCGTAGGAACCTAAATGAGAAAAATGTGAGCAAACAGCCTCCATTGAAAAACGGCTCAAGTGCCATGTCCAAATCGCAGAGCAGGGTGGATATGAATCGACATTTCTGCAACGCTCGGTAGCATATCGATGTTGCTGGCGCAACACTTGGTAGAACTCCCGTTGTTACCATCTTTCTCGTCACATTGAGCATTCCATCTTATCTACATTCGCCTATTGAGTGGCATCGAATCAATCGGAGAAACTTTTGCTATGGAACGACATCAGCTTCGGATGTGGCTACTTTTGGTGGTTGGAATTCTTCCGTCAGGGGCTAATGCCGCGGAACTGCGTGCCGGGACATCTCGTGTCGACTTGACTCCTCCAGCACGACTGAATGCGCCACTGGGAGGCTATGGCGAGCGGATGAACGCCCCCGCGCGTGGCGTACACGACCGGATTTTCGCCAAGGCGATTGTCTTTACAGACGGTGTGAAGAAATTCGCTCTGGTCACTGCCGACATGCTCGGTTTCCCGCCACCTCTCAAACAGGCAATTCTTGATCGGCTTACGGAGCATGGCTGGGAGAATGAAAACGTCATGCTGTTGGCAAGCCATTCCCATGCCAGCATAGAAATGAATGCCATCAATCCTCTGAACACTTTTGGTATTCCACAAATTGGCATTTATTCTCCCGAACTCTATGAGTTCACGGTTGATAATTTTGCCCGGTTGATTCTCGATGCGGAGCAGAAACTTGTTCCGATTCGCATCGGATCCTCCAGCAAACATCTCTCTGGCTGGAACCGCAATCGACGACAACTGGACGGAATTGTCGATGATGAATTGACCATCACGCGAATTGATACGATGAAAGGGGAGCCGTTCGCTATTCTTGTCAACTTTACTGCGCATCCAACCTTCATGACTGAAAAGCAGATGATGTTTTCCGCCGGTTGGCCGGGACATTTGCAGCGGACTGCTGAAGCACTCATCGGTGGAGAAGTAACTGTGATGTATTACAACGGAGCCGAGGGCGACCAGCGCCCTCAGGGACGTCCTGGTGCCGGTGGAAGTCGATGGGAACAGGCGGAACACTATGGTCGTGAACTCGGCATTCTCCTTCGAGACGAGTGGCAATCGATCCCGCTTCAAACCGATGTCGCGTTCCAGTTTCATCGCCAGGCAATTTCACTTCCCCACCGAAACTGGCATCCTGAATTCATGAAAACAGGAGGGAAGGAATATGGACTTTCTGAAAGAGTCCTGATCGATCTGCTCCCGCAGATGTTTCCTGCCAGGACCGCCAGTTGCAGTCTGAAGCTTGGCGATCTTGCGATTGTCGGGATTCCAGGAGAAATGAGCGCCTCGCTTGGCTTGCAAATCAAAGTTGCGACCAGAAAGGCTTTGGGCTCAAAACATTCAGTGATCGGCGGTCTGGCGGACGAGTGGATCAGTTACATACTTCCGCCGAATGAATACGACTCAGGTGGTTACGAGGCAAGCGTCAGCTTTTACGGACGAACACTGGGGACGGTCATCGTCGATGGCGCCCTCGCGGGTGTGAAAGAATTAGCAGGCAAAGAATGAAGTATCGTTCCCCGCTCCGCGTTAGAAAGGTTGAGGCTGTGGCGGGGTAGCATGGCACTCAATTTTGTTACCATGCAGCCAAGCATGCCACCCCACACATCCATGCTTGAAATCAGCGCCCAACGCAACAGACTGATCTCAGCCACTCAACAGCAAACAGTCACGGGTCGAACTTCGTTGCGAACTTGCGTACAATCCTGATTGCGGCGATCCAAAGTGGGGAATCGCAAGAGACTCCCACGAATTTAAATCATTCATCGATGCGGTCAGACCTATGGCAAGCGAGACAACCACTGAAATCGGCAGTTACTTTATTTCTAACTACCCTCCATTTTCGCAATGGAAGAAGGAACTGACGTCGAAGTTTCATGAGGTTTTACAATCGGAGCCGGATCGTAGCATTCCAATGGGGATGTATTTGCATATTCCGTTTTGCCGGAAGCGGTGCAAGTTCTGTTACTTTCGTGTTTACACTCAGCAGAACGCTGAGACGATCAAGAATTATGTTGAGACGCTCGACAAAGAGGTTCAACTCCTCCGCGACCAACCTGCAATTCGTGACAGAGTTTTAAGGTTCGTGTACTTTGGGGGCGGAACACCTTCCTACCTCAGTTCGAAGCAGTTGCTCATGTTGCGGGAGCGGCTCAGCAAGTCGGTCTCCTGGGACAATGCCGAAGAGGTGACATTCGAGTGTGAACCAGGAACGCTCAGTTTGGAAAAGGTTCAAACACTCAAGGAAATTGGAGTCACACGCATTTCGCTTGGTGTCGAAAATTTCAATGACGCACTTCTTGAAGAGAACGGAAGAGCGCATCTTTCACCAGAAATACTTCGTGCCTACGAGTGGATTCAACAAGTCGGTTTTTCACAAGTGAACATCGATTTGATCGCCGGCATGGTTGGTGAAACGGATGAGAATTGGAAACTCTGTATCGACAAAGCCCTTGAGATGGAGCCGGACAACCTGACGATATATCAAATGGAGTTGCCGTGGAACACGGTGTACTCAAAAGAAATTCTTGATACGGGTATTGAATCACCTGTCGCTGACTGGCCGACGAAACGTCGTTGGGCGAGCGAAGCGATGGATCGGTTTCTCTCAGCAGGCTACCAACTTTCGAGTGGTAACGAGTTGGTCAAAAATCTCGATACAGATCGGTTTGTTTACCGTGATAACTTATTCCGGGGCCACGATGTTGTCGCTGTCGGAGTCTCCAGCTTCGGCCATTTACAGGGAGTTCACTATCAAAACAAAGATCAACTCGAAGACTACATGTCGACGGTTCAGGCTGGTGATCTGCCTGTCAATCGCGCGATGGTTCCGACGCCACATCAGACGTTGATTCGCGAATGGATCCTGCAAATGAAGGAAGGCAAAGTGGCAGCGCAGCCGTTTCGTGACAAGTTCGGTGTTGATCCGTTGGAGGAATTCGCTGAACCGTTGGCGAACCAGGAGAAAGCGGGATACCTGGAAGTCGAAGGCGATGTTGTTCAACTCACGCGAAAAGGACTCTTGCAGGCCGACAGTTTGCTGCCGGAATACTTCGAAGAACAACACCGTGAAGTTCGATACACGTAATGGTTTAGCCGCACACTCGGACTGTGCGGCTAAACGAGCTTGAGTTGAGGTATGAAAACTCTCACATTTGAAACTCACTCTTTGACAGAAACGCAACTCTTCGGTGCGCGGCTGGCGATGGCGCTTCAAGCGGGCGATGTTGTTGCCTTGGTTGGAAATCTCGGGGCAGGGAAAACTCATCTGGCTCAAGCCATTGCTGGCGGGTTGGGTGTCGATCCGGAAATTGTGACGAGTCCAACTTTCGTCTTGATTCAGGAGTATGAAGGTACTCTGCCGATTTTTCACATGGATGCGTATCGCTTGAACGATACCGATGAGTTTCTGGAACTGGGTGCCGACGAGCTTTTAGGTGCCGACAATATCTGTCTGATTGAGTGGGCAGACCGCGTTGCAGATGTGCTTCCAGAAAAGCAGATTCGTATCGAAATCGAATCGATCAGCGAAACCTCACGAAGAATTCTCGTATGTATTCCGCAAACGCGTATTCAAGAGTTTCAACAGAAGCTTTCAGGTTCGAGAGAATCTAAGACGGTTGACGGTTGAACTCCTCAACCGTAACGGCGAAACTGGCGAGACTGTAAGGTGCGCTCGAAGTTACCGTATCGATGACGATCAGCATCGGACGAATTGTGGCTGGCATGGTTCCTCCCATTTTTTGAAATTGCGGTAAAAAACAAGGTTCAACAAGAACTCTTCTCAGAAGTTTTGTCCTATGACCATCACTCTAGAAAAAACGCTCTTCGACGAATTAGAACAAATTGTTCTGATCGATCCGCATACACATATCAATCCGCATGCAGCTGCGTCGACCACGCTCGCGGATATCATGGGGTATCATTACTACACAGAACTGGCTCACTCTGCAGGTCTTGAAAAAGCCAAAATCGAAGAAGAGAGACTTGACCCGAAAACAAAAGTCGGTCGACTCGTCGAAAAATTGTGTGACCTTGATAACACAATTCAGGTCAACTGGTTGATTGAGATGTGTCGCGAGTTCTTCGGCTTTACCGATGATCGAATCACCACTGACAACTGGGAAGCCTTGTACGATTCTGCCTCTCAGAAAATGTCTGAGGAGAATTGGTCACAACAGGTTCTCGACAAAAGCAAGCTCGAAAAAGTTTTTCTAACGAATGACTTCGACGACAAGCTCGAAGGTTTTGACACAAACGTTTACGTCCCCTGCTTGCGAACCGACGATCTTGTCTTTCACTTCTTGAAAAAGTCTGTGAGAAATCGCCTGAACGCGGCATCCGGAATTGATGTCGGAGACGCGACAACATTCCGTGAAGCGATCGGAAAGCTGTTCGCTCATTTTGTTGGAAAAGGCGCGAAAGCCTGCGCGATTTCGATACCACCTCACTTTTCTCCGACCAAGGTCGATGCAGGCTCGGCTGCGGCCGTGATTAAACGAACAGTGAAAGGCCAGCGACTCACGACCGTTGAGCAAGAGATGCTCTCTTCGTTCGTGTTCTGGACGATCACTGAATACTGCTCTGAGCATTCTCTTCCATTCGACCTGATGATCGGCGTGAACCGTCGCGTTTATGAAGGTGGTGTTTACCAGGGACAGGATTTGTTCGACAAACGTGTTTCGTTAATTCAGTACAAACAATTGTTGAATGCATTTCCAAATGTCACCTTCCCAATTTCAGTTTTAGGCAGCACCAGCAATCAGGAGTTGGTCAGTTATTCATGGATCTTTCCAAATGTTGTGACGAACGGGCACTGGTGGTACTCCAACATTCCGACGTATATCGAAACGGACACACGCAGCCGCTTGGAGGCGGTTCCACGAACCAAACAAATCGGGTATTACAGCGACATGTATAAACTCGAATTCGCATTACCAAAGTTTCGAATGTATCGCCGTGTGCTGGCGAAAGTTTTGGCGACAGATTTCGTCACAGGTCGCAACTGGACGGAAGAGCAGGCACTTGCATTAGGAAAACAGATCCTCCGTGGAAACGTGGAAACGATCTTCAAAGTCTCATCGCAATAAGTCGCCTGGAACGAGGGCAACATCCCCCTTCAGGGTTAGGGAAAGAAGTCATGAATAAGCTGGTACTACTGCAAGATGGTCAAGCAACAGCGTTTGATTTGACTAAAGATGAAATGATCATCGGACGGCTTCCGGAATGCGACATTCAACTTCCTTCGAATATGGTCTCCCGGAAGCATGCGAAAGTTGTCCGAGATGGGTCTGGCTATCGACTTGAGGACATGGGTAGTGGAAACGGAACGTTTCTGAACGGTCAACGTATTGAATCTGCGCAGAGTCTCAAAATAAATGACCGGGTGAAGTTTGGTCCGATGTTGATGCGTTACGACGGCGACCAATCTGAAGATGATAGCTCTGCATCATCAATGGCAGTGCAGCATGCTGCTCAGGTGGGAACTTTGGAAGTTGATGAAGATGGGGATGGGGATGGAAGCTCGACAATTGTTGGGTCGCTCGACAGTTCGAGTCTGAATTTCCTGGACTCTCGCCCGCAAGAGAAGCTTAAGGCTGTTCTAGACATTAGCCGTGCTTTGGCGGGTACGTTAGAAGTCGAAAAACTTCTGCCTAAGATTTTAGACACACTCTTCACAATTTTTCCGGCTGCCGACCGAGGGTGCATTCTTCTCAAAGATGCCAAGACGGAAGAGATGAAGCCCAGCGCGATGAAGCATCGACGCGAGAGTGAAGACGCAACCGTCAAGTTGAGCCGTACAATTCTCAATGCCGTTTTGGGTGAAAAGAAAGCGATTCTCTCAGCCGACGCGGCGAGCGATTCGCGATTCGATGCCAGTGAGTCAATTTCAGCGTTAACGATTCGTTCGATGATGTGTGTCCCGATGCTTGACTTGCAGGGTGAACCGGTCGGGGCCATCAATATCGACACGCAAAACCCGATGATGCAATTCAAGCCTGATGATCTGGAGATCATGGTCGCGGTTGCCGGGCAGGCGGCGCTTGCCTACGAAAGCGCTCGGCTTCTGACGTCTTTTGTTGAGAAGCAAAAACAAGAAGGTGAAATGAACATCGCGCGTGGTGTTCAGCATGCGTTGTTGCCTGAATCGCTTCCCAACATCCCGGAATACAATTTCTTTACTTCGTACGAATCTGCACAAGCCGTGGGAGGGGACTACTACGACATCATTCCGACGAAAGATGGCAAAATCTGGATCGCATTCGGAGATGTTGCTGGAAAAGGAGTTCCAGCATCGCTCGTGATGTCGCGCATCGCGAGTGTTGTTGGCATTACCAGCGAATTTGTGACCGATGCTGGCGAAGCCGTTTCTGCGATCAATGATCACATGTGTGTCAAAGCGGTTGAAGGACGTTTCGTCACTTTCGTTCTCACAATATTAGACACTGTGAATCACACAGTCTCCGTCGTGAATGCAGGACACATGTCGCCAATCATTCGAAAACCCGATGGGACCATCGAAGAGTTTGACGATGATTCAGTCGGTGTCCCTATCGGTGTCATAGAAGGTTACCCCTTCGAAACTCGAGAACGATCGATTGAACCAGGCGAGACATTTGTGCTCTACACCGATGGTGTCAGTGAAGCGATGAATTACGAAAGTGAGCTTTACGGTATGGAACGCTTGCGTGATTTCATTAGCCAAAGCTCAGGCGACGTGGAAATCCTCGGTAAAGCGGTTCGAGAGGATGTCCGCAAACACGCCAACGGACGACCTCAAAACGATGACATCACCCTGCTGGTCTTCGGTCGAAGTGCTGCAACCACGGACTGATCAACCTGCAATCGACGCTCCAATCATTAAAATTTGCCTCGCGAACCAAATTTTAATCCCCTGTTTCTGTGACCATCTCCTCAGGATTCGGACATGCTCGCTTGAACGATGTCGCAGGCAGCGTAAGAATAAACGCTGAAACAGATCAACCAACTCAAATCTTCCAAGTCTGGGAGATCCCACTATTCAATAACACTGTTCAAAAACAATGTCACATTCTGCCTCGCGGGACAATACTGTCAGGAATGTGACATCCTTGCCCGCAGGCACATTGAAACGAGATTCCGTCGCACGTGCTATTTCTGGCGTCGGAAATTTGATGAATTCAACACTTCCCACATCTCATTGACGAAATTCGGTAAAGGAAACATTATGGAAATTCTAGAAGGCCAAACTGTTGGAATCGACTTGGGGACCACTTTCTCGGCGATTGCTCAGCTCGATCCTGAAGGCACTCCACACGCACTCAATAATGCGGATGGCAAACCGATCACACCCTCGGTCGTCATTTTGAGTGAAGAAGGGAAGATCATTGTCGGCCCTAGTTTTGAACGAATGTCGATTGAAAATCCTCGCAACATCGTCGAGGCGATTAAACGCCAGATGGGAAATAAAGATTTTTTCGTTATCTACCAAGACAAAAAGTTAACCCCAGAGTTTCTCTCCGCATTGATCCTCAAAAAATTGAAACAGGATGCCGAAAAAGAGATCGGTTCCATTGCAAATGCAGTGATCACTGTGCCGTATTACTTTAACGACGTGCGCCGCAAAGCATCTCAGGATTCGGGGAAGATCGCCGGATTGAATGTGATCGATATTATCAACGAGCCAACCGCTGCGACGCTTGCATATGCTTGGCAAAAAGGACACCTTGGCAAGCCTGATGCGTTCGATGGAGAACGCACGATTATGGTTTACGATCTCGGAGGCGGTACCTTTGACGTGACCATCGTCCGTTACACCGCAACAACATTCAGGGTGTTGGCAACCGATGGTGATGTGATGCTTGGGGGTCTCGACTGGAGTCGTCGAATTGTTGATCACATCGCCGAAGAATTTCACAAAAAACACGGAGAAGATCCTCGCGAAGACCCAGAAACTCTGATGCAACTCACCCAGGAGTGTGAACAGGCAAAGTTGGATCTCAGCGATCATGCGCAGATCCCTCTCAACGCCTACTACAAAGGCAAAAACTTGACACTCGCTTTGACTCGGGGTGACTTCGAGCGACTCACTGGTGATTTGATGCAGCGAACTCGTGACACCACCGAGTTGGTGATGCAGCAAGCAGGTGTCGGAAAAGGTGAATTGGACGAACTCGTTCTCGTCGGTGGCTCGACTTACATGCCGGTGGTTGAAACCATGTTGCGCGATGTGACGGGGTTAGAACCATCACGTGACGTCAGCCCTGAAGAAGCTGTTTCCCAAGGTGCCGCAATTCACGCCGCACTTCTTGAGGCACGTGCCACAGGTGGTGCCAGTCGTCTCGGAAAAGCAGTCATCAATCGCCTTCGCTCCGTGTCTGCAACAGATGTCAACTCGCACTCTCTGGGTGTCAAGATTACTGATCCGCAGGACAAATCTCGCAAGATTAATCACATCATGATTCCCAAGAACAGTTCACTGCCTGTCGAGGTCAAGCAGAAATTCAAAACGAACATGGCCAATCAGCAGCGAATTCACGTTTGTGTTCTCGAAGGAGACGCCAGCGATCCGGACGCCTGTACAACAATTGGAGATTTCCGAGTTGTTAACCTCCCGGAAAATCTGCCGGCAGGATCGCCAGTCGAGATCACTTATAGTTACGACAAAAACGGTCGCTTTTCTGCAACGGCAACAGAGCTCACAGGCAATACTGTCGCAAAAACAGAAATCGTTCGTGACTCTGGGTTGACGAACGAAAACGTCGACGCTTTCCAGGCGCTGGCTTCTGACTATCAAGTTGAATAGAGAACTTTTCGAATTGACATACGCGTTCTACCTCGCGGAGTTCAACTCTCCACAGGGACACAGTCGAGCCAGATGCTCTAGAACGCTTTTCCCTTCGGCGCATTCAAAAGAGTTTTGATTGATGGATTTTTACAAGGAATGGCTGGGCATCCCTGAGGGACCTCGCCCACCGGATCATTACGAATTATTGCGACTTGTTCGTTTTGAAGACGAATCAGATAAAATTCGCGCTCATTACAAAAAGTTGAATGGACACGTTCGCAAGTACGCGACAGGACAATATTCTGTTCAGTCACAAGACATACTGAACGAAATGGCAAAGGCGATGCTTTGCCTGACAGATCCTGCCCGTAAGCGAGACTATGACGAGACTCTCGGACGTGAATTCGAAGCTGAAGTCGATGAGTACGGCCGGCAGCCATTGCTTGATGTTCTCGTTCGTAACGGAGACCTTTCACGTGAACAAAAGGCGGAAGTTGAAGAATTCGCCGATCGACGTGGCTTGTCTCACCGGGATTCTGTTGTCCAGATGAAGCTGGTGAAACCGACAAAAGCGGCACAAGCCCTGGCCGTTCAACTCGGATATTCCTTCGTTGAACTCGACGACATGCTCCCGGAAGACGATGCATTGGATCTCGTTTCTCGCGCCATGGTCAAGAGAAATTCCTTCATTCCACTTTTCGTGGACGATGGGCAATTACTCGTTGCTGTCGTCGATCAGATCGAACATGAAATCGAAGATGAACTTCGTATGCGATATGAAGTTCCTATTCGCCCAGTCATTGTCACGCCGCGATCAATCAATCAAGCAATCGCCCAGTATTACGCTCCTGGCATGCGCGATGATGCAAAAATATCTTCGTCGAGCATGGATGCTGTCTCGAACAAAGCGG
>DAOUPA010000332.1 GCA_030626405.1 Planctomicrobium sp. | reverse complement strand
TTTCCGGTCATGGAATTGAACTCGTTCGGACGAATGATTACACTCCCACGCTCTATTTTTGATCAAAATTTAGACTGTATAGTCACGAGAGTTGTTCCCATGAGTACGTTGAAAAAAAATAAACGAGCCAAACTGGCAAAGAAGCACAGATTGTATGGCGAAAACAAGCCAGCAATCGGGAACACCGTCTCGCAGCGCGGGAAACCGAAATATCTCGGCGGGAACGGTCGTAAAACGACTGGAATCACACGTCGTAAGTTCAAAAAGAACCTGCAACGGATTCGTGTTGTTGAAGATGGCAAGGTCGTCCGTCGACGCGTGCCAGTCAGCTTGATCCGTTCTGGCATGGTCGACCTGCCTGTTGTTCGTGAACCATTCACTGTTGATAAGCCCGAAAAGACTTCGAAGAAGAAATAGTGTCTGGGTCTCGTTTGCGTTCAAGAATTGCAGGTAATGAGAGAGTCTGCCGACGCTTGAAGTCCGTGTCTCTGGTCGTTAGTGTCTTCGTTTCTTAAGTAACGTAAGGAAAAGGTCTGCGCTGAAATTGTGTCGTCTTGGACACGGTGAACTCGCGCAAACGCTATCACAGCAATTTCCCCTCCGGGGTTGAAGTTCATTTTAATAAGCAATTGTAGTTGAAGTTCTGAGTGGAGGTTCCGCTCGGAACAGTCAAGGTAAGGAAAATCTCATGGCGAAGTCGGTCTATTTCTTTGGTGGTGGTGAAGCTGATGGCGACACCACGATGAAAAATCTCCTTGGTGGTAAAGGAGCGAACCTGGCGGAAATGAACAAGATCGGCCTCCCGGTCCCGGCAGGTTTCACCCTGACGACCGACGTCTGTATCCACTACAACGACAACGAAAATAGCTATCCGGCTGGTCTCGAAGCTGAAGTTCTGGAGAACCTCAAGAAAGTTGAAGAAGTGATGGGCGCCAAGTTCGGCGACAAGGAAAACCCATTGCTCCTCTCTTGTCGTTCTGGTGCTCGTGAATCGATGCCAGGGATGATGGACACGGTCCTCAACATTGGGCTAAACGAAGATACTGTCGCCGCTCTCATCAAAGTCTCCGGCAACGAACACTTCGCTTGGGACAGCTATCGTCGCTTCATCCAGATGTACGGCGACGTTGTCCTTGGACTGAAGCCTGAAGAAAAAACAGACCCGGATCACTTCGAAGATATCCTCGAAAAAGCAAAAGAATCAACCGGTGTTGACCACGAACGGGACTTGACTGTCGATCAACTCAAGAAAATCGTTGAAGACTTCAAAGGCGTCATCAAGACACATGCTGGCATCGAATTCCCAACGGACCCGATGGCTCAACTCTGGGGTTGTATCGGTGCTGTCTTCGGTAGCTGGATGAATGACCGGGCGACCGTTTATCGCCGTCAGTACAGCATTCCGCACACTTGGGGAACCGCAACCAACGTTCAGGCGATGGTTTTCGGAAACCTCGGTGACGACTGTGCAACGGGTGTTGGACTGACTCGAAACTGCTCGGACGGATCTCCTGGTTTCTGCGGTGACTACCTCATCAATGCTCAGGGTGAAGACGTTGTTGCTGGAACGCGTACTCCGGAACGTGTCGAAGAAACGCTCGGTCAGGTCATGCCAGAGGCATACGCTGAACTGATCGAGATCGGCAAGAAGTTGGAAAATCACTACAAAGACGTGCAGGACATCGAGTTCACCTTCCAGAAAGGTAAAGTCTGGATGCTGCAAACCCGGAACGCCAAGCGAACCGGTTTCGCGGCTGTCCGTATTGCTGTTGACCTCGTGAACGAAGGTCTCATCGACGTCAAAACCGCTCTGCAAAAACGTCGACTTCCTGCCGACGATTTGAACCAACTCCTCCAGCCAATTTTCAATCCAGCAGCCAAGAAAGCTGCCGAGAAAGAAGATCGACTTCTCGCCAAGGGGATCAACGCTGGCCCTGGTGCGGCATCTGGACAAATCGTGTTTCATGCCTCTGACGCTGAAGCTCAATGGAACGAAGACAACGACAAACAGTTGATTCTCGTTCGTCGCGAAACCAGTCCGGAAGACCTTCGCGGGATGAAAGTCGCCAACGGCATCCTCACAGCATTCGGTGGAGCATCGTCACATGCGGCTCTAGTGAGTCGACAGATGGGAAAAACTTGCGTTTGCGGTTGTGATTCCCTCAAAATTGACTACGAAGCTGGCACAATGACCGTCGGCGAGACTGTCCTCAAAGAAGGGGATTGGATCTCTGTTGACGGCTTCACTGGCGAAGTCTTCAATGGCAAAATCGACACCAGTCCTTCGGAAGTGATGGAAGTTCTGTTGGGGAATATCAAGGCTGAAGACGCTCCAACATTCGGTCGTTACGAACAACTGATGAAGTGGGCGGACGAGCATCGCACAATTGGTGTTCGGGCAAACGCCGAAGCGGACGACGCCGAAGCTGCTGTTTCTCTCGGTGCCGAAGGTGTTGGACTCTGCCGGACAGAACATATGTTCTTCCATCATCTCGATGAAATCCGCGAGATGATTTTCGCAACCAAACCTGAAGACCGAGCCAAAGCGCTCGCGAAACTTCTGCCATTCCAGCGCGACGACTTCACTCACCTGTTCAAAACAATGGGTGATCGCCCTGTCACGGTTCGCCTCCTCGATCCCCCGCTGCATGAGTTCCTTTCGGAACATCACATGCACGAAGATCCAACACTCGGACCAAAACTTGCCAAGGAATTCGGCGTGACCGAAGAAGCTGTCAAACACCGTGTTGCAGAATTGGTCGAGTCAAACCCGATGCTCGGTCATCGTGGTTGCCGACTTGGGATCGTCTACCCCGAAATCACAGCGATGCAGAGTCGGGCGATCTTTGAAGCTGCTTGCGGATTGAAGAAGGAAGGCATCAACTGCCATCCGGAAGTGATGGTTCCGCTGGCTGGCTTCAAGACCGAATTCGAAAACCAGGCAAAGATCATTCGCGAAACCGCTACGAAGGTCTTCGAAGAACAAGGCGTCGAAGTCGACTACCTCGTCGGCACAATGATCGAAATTCCACGAGCCGCACTGACCGCCGATGAAATTGCAACCGATGCCGAATTCTTCAGCTTCGGAACGAACGACCTGACCCAAACCGCTCTGGGTATGAGCCGTGACGACTACAAAGGTTTTATCGGCTACTACCGGGAAAACGACATCGTTCCTGCCGACCCGTTCCAGACAATCGATCAACCTGGCGTTGGCAAGCTGATGAAAATCGGCGTCGACGGTGGACGTTCGACTCGCAGCGACCTCAAGATCGGTATCTGCGGCGAACATGGCGGCGACCCCAAGTCCGTCTTCTTCTGCCACGAAATCGGCCTGAACTACGTCAGTTGTTCGCCAAGAAGAATTCCGATCGCTCGCTTGGCAGCCGCTCAGGCAGCTTTGGATTCGTAAACGAACGATCTTACCACCCAAACTCAAAAGCCCCTCGTTGTAATGACGGGGGGCTTTTTTTGATTCTTCGTTCATCATAAACAGATTGAATCAACACAATGTTTCGCCAGCATTGCTCCAGCTACACTGGCTCAAATCAAGTCTTGCTTTTCCGTTAGGACAGTGAGCGTCCGTGATGGATTGAAAACCAGAATTTGCCGAAGCATTTCGATGCTAGCCGCTTGCGAATCCAACTTCTGTGAACCAAACTGTGCCTGACGTAGAACGCCTTCAAACACAAGAAGAATGTGCCCCGTCCTTCTTGCACAAGACGCGTTGTGTCATCAGTATCAAATTAATATTTCTGAAGAATGTCTGTTCAACCTGCGTGGAGAAAGATCAGCAACGATGGCTAATACTGCACCGCGTGTCGCAAGTCTGCTTTATGAAGTTGAACCGGGAGCCAAGGTCGATATCTCCGGCTGGGTTCGTACGCGACGTGACTCCAAGCATGGGTTTTCGTTTGTCGAACTCAACGATGGCTCCTGCATGTCAAACTTACAGGTCGTCGTCAACGCCGATGTTCCCGGCTACGAAGAGACCATTAAGGAGATGACCACCGGTTCGAGCGTTCGCTTTACTGGCGAACTGAAAGAATCCCCTGGTGCGAAACAGCGGGTTGAATTACATGCCGAGTCGCTGGAACTTCTCGGAGTTGCTGACGCCGAGAAATATCCGCTTCAAAAGAAACGACACAGCTTTGAATTCCTTCGGGAGATCGCTCACTTGCGACCGCGCACGAACACGTTCGGAGCGATTGCCAGAGTTCGCAACTGTGTTTGTCGGGCGATTCATGACTTCTTTCAAGAGCGTACCTTCCTGTATGTGCAAACGCCAATTATCACGACAAGTGATTGCGAAGGGGCGGGTGAAATGTTCACCGTGACCACGCTTGAACCATCCACAGACGGTCAACCTGTCGATTACGCAGAAGACTTTTTTGGAAAGAAAGCGTCGCTGACCGTCTCAGGGCAACTGGAAGGCGAAATTTACGCGACAGCCGTTGGACCGGTCTATACTTTTGGTCCCACCTTTCGTGCGGAGAACTCAAACACAACTCGGCATCTCTCGGAATTCTGGATGATCGAACCGGAAGTTCCGTTTTGTGATCTGGAAGGAGACATGCAGCTGGCGGAAGACTTCATTAAAAACATCGTCAGACGCTGTCTCGACGAATGTGCTGAAGACATGAAATTCTTTAACGACCGGATCGACAAAACCGTTCTGGAGACACTCAAAAATATCCTCGACAACGACTTCAAACGAGTCTCATACACCGAAGCGGTTGAACTCCTAGAGCAGAGCGGCAAGAAATGGGAGTACCCCGTTGAATGGGGAACGAACCTGCAAGCCGAACACGAACGCTGGTTAACCGAAGAACACTTCAAGCAGCCGATCATCGTTTTTGATTACCCGCGAAGCTTCAAACCGTTCTATATGTACTGTAACGATGACGGAAAAACGGTTCGGGCGATGGACGTCCTTGTGCCTGGCGTCGGTGAAATCATTGGTGGCAGCCAGCGTGAACACCGTCTCGATGTCCTCGAAAGCCGCTTCGAAGAATGCGGTCTCGACACTGAAGAATACTGGTGGTACCTAGATCTCCGCCGTTACGGCAGCGTCCCTCACGCGGGCTTCGGTCTTGGTCTGGAAAGAATGATTCTGCTCCTCACCGGCATGCAAAATATCCGCGATGTTATTCCGTTCCCGCGAACTCCCAAGAATGCGGAGTTTTAGAAAGACTTGAAACCGTTTGAGGTGAAAACGGTTTGCCGTATACTTCAAGTGTACGGAAAAACACTTTTCGAATCGATGTTTTATGGCCAATTTCCGCCCACGTGTTTGTTCGTTTGAAAGTCGTCGAAAAGACGAGATGGCTCGCTTCATCGAGCGGTTCGGCGGCGAGGCGACTGTGGCGCCATCAATGCAGGAGGTCACGAACGCTTCGCAGCCTGCCGTTGAGAAATTCGCGGAGATGCTCACCGCTGGCGAGATTGATATCATCATCTTCCTGACCGGTGTCGGTACCACCGCCCTGTTCGAAGCACTTTCAGAAAAATTCTCTGACGAAGAAATCAACAATCTCATTCAAAAGACCTGCGTCGCAGTCAGAGGCCCAAAGCCGATGGCGGTGTTGTCAAAGAGAAACATCACCGCCGACTTTCGTGCTCCTGAACCAAATACCTGGGAAGAACTGGTCGAGGAATTCCGAAACGCGAATCTTGAGATTGCCGGAAAAATCGTAGCAATTCAAGAGTACGGAATTCCCAGCCACGACCTACACAAGTGGCTCGAATCTCAAACTGCAAAACCGCTGTCTGTTCCAATCTATAAATGGGAACTTCCTGACGATCTCGAACCACTCAAAGCGGCAATTCTTGCCACTGTTGCAGGTGAGTTTGACATTCTTCTTTGGACAAGTGCTCAGCAAGTGGTTCATGTACTGGAAGTGGCTTCTCAAATGGGTCTCCAGGAGAAGTGGATTGCGAGTGCCCGAAAATGCGTGAATGCCAGCATCGGTCCAGCAACTTCGACCCGTTTACGGGAAAAGGGCATCGAGCCTTCCTTCGAACCGACTCACCCCAAGATGGCTCATCTCGCCCGCGAGGCGATGGAGTACACTGCGAGTCGAAACGACTGAGGCACAGAGGTCCCGCTTGGTTCTGCACACGTGAATTCAGCACGATTCGCGAAATTCGCTGTTCAAGTCGGAAGTGATCGACCACATTTCTTTAGCTAGACTTGGTATTTTCCTGGTTTTTTTGAGTAGAAGAATCATTCCAGTCGAAATAACCAGAATAACTGAACTCATTGGTCCAACTCGACCGATGACAGTGACAACTATTCTGCTCTCGGTAGAGTGTGACACTTTTTGCCTTGCGGTTTTGCACGGTGAAAAACATGTCGATCTTTAACAAGGGCACGATAAATCATTCGATTCGAGTCCGCTCCGGGAGACCGGAACAGCCGCTTCCAAAGGAATCGGCAGCGGAACACTCAAAAACTCAAGGAGTGAGTCCATGCTTCTGCCACGGAAATGGGTACTGAGCCTTGGATTGCTGGCAGCAGTCCCAAGTATCTCAGTGGCCGGTCCGCTCGATTTTCTGAAACCTGGTGAGGAACAAAAACAATCCTCTCCAGCCCTTCAGGAATCGGCGAATACGAATCAAAACCAAAAGGTTGCCGAGAACATTGCAAAAGCACTTAGCAGAGCAAATCTCGTTCACCAGGATGTCTCTATTGAGTACAAATCTGGTGTCGCAACGATTGGTGGTCAAATTAAAAACGAAGCACAGCGAGCACTTGTGACTCGCCTTGTGAGTCGTGTGCCTGGTGTCGAAACAGTGGAAAATTCACTGTCTCTGATGGAAACGACGAAGTCCAAAGCGGCCTCTCCAATCCAACAGGCAGCCGCAGTCTCTCAGGGTGCTCCGAATCGACGCGTCCAGCCGGTTGCGTTCGATCAGAAAGCAGCCCGCAGTAATCAGGAAGTCGCTCAGAACATTGCTGAGTCACTGACCTCGGCAGGCCTGAGCGGTTACGACATCGAAGTCCGCTACAAAAACGGCGTTGCAAGCCTCATCGGGAATGTTGAAAACCCTTCCCAGGTTGCACTCGCTCAACAGGCAACGGGAAGTGTCCCTGGTGTCGGAGAGGTTCTCAACCAACTCCGAGTCAAAGGACAGCCAGTTCAAGTTGCCCAACGTCCACCGGGACAACCTCAGTTTGCTCCTCAAGGGCGACCACAATTCGGTCCTCAAGGACCTTACGGACAAAGACCACAAGGTCAACCACAATTTGGACCCCAAGGACCTCAGTTCGGTCCTCGAGGACCAATCCAGCAAACGCAAGGTGTTGCACCTCAGGGACAACAGCGAGCACCAAGACCTGGTATGGTTCCACCTGGTCCAGGTTATGCCCCACAGGGACCACCAGCACCTGTGCAATCATTCACGAATCCTGGCAATGCAGCACAAGCAGGGCATCAGGTCTACAACCAACCGAACCTGCCTGATTATGCATGGCCATCATATGCTCAGTACGACAACTACTCAGCTGTAAGCTATCCAAGTCAGTACGATGCAAGTGCATTCCCTTACATCGGTCCATACTACCCGTACCCACAGGTTCCAATGGGCTGGAGAAGTTCCACTCTGGAATGGGATGACGGTAGCTGGAACCTGACTTTTGATTCCCGCACCGACCGCTGGTGGTGGTTCATGAATCCAAAGAACTGGTAAACTAGGAATCTGCGAGAGATCGCGGGGCTTCCGCTATCGGCTTCGATTCGAATGATTTCGACTCCTGAGAGAACTTCTCTC
>DAOUPA010000299.1 GCA_030626405.1 Planctomicrobium sp. | reverse complement strand
TGACATTGATGTCGTGGTCGTCGCGACGCCGGATCACTGGCACGCCCTTTGTACACTCACAGCACTCAAGAAAGGCAAGGATGTCTACTGTGAAAAACCAGTGACGCACCTCTTCGCGGAGGGGCAGGCTGTTTATCGAGAAGTGGCAAAGCGCGAAGCCGTTTTTCAAACCGGTTCACAACAGCGGTCAGATGCTTTGTTTCAGCACACAGTAAACCTTGTTCGTAATGGCGTGTTGGGAGAAATTCAATCAATCGAAGTCGGCATACCACCTGGCTATGACAAACCACAAGGCAGCACAGAAATTCTCACTCCACCGATTGGTCTCGATTATGAACAGTGGTGTGGTCCTTCGGTCATGTTGCCATACATGCAGGCACGGCATCATCGCTGGTGGCGAGGACATCGAGCTTACGGTGGTGGAGTGCTGATGGACTGGATCGGGCACCACAACGACATCGCCCATTGGTCTCTCGACCTCGACAAAAGCGGCCCCACCGTCGTCGAAGCTGTCGACTGGACGTTCCCTGATACGGACGTTTACAACACGCCCCAACAATACACGATCCGCTGCGAGTACAAACAAGGTGTCACTTCAACAATCTCCAGCCGAAATGAGCAAGGGACGAAATGGATCGGTGAGAACGGTTGGCTGCATGTCCGACGCGGCAAGCTGACCGCCTCTGATTCCAACTGGACCAAACTTTCATTCAACCCTGGCGAAAAGCGAGTTCAGAAAGTCGCCAGTCACGTCGCCAACTTTGTCGATTGCGTGTACTCGCGAAACGAGTGCCTCGCCCCTTCCGAAACCGCCCACCGTTCGATCACCCCAGGCCATTTAGCGTATGTATCGAATCAACTGAAACGACCGCTGAAATGGGACGCCGAACGTGAACAGGTCATTGGAGACGAGAAAGCGAATCTGTTGCTGAACGAGATTGACTATCGATCACCTTGGAGGATCGTGACACGCTGAGAGTCCAGAGACGAGAGTGAATTGTCGGCACAACACATCTTTTTGCGACCACCTCACATCGAATCAGCCGCGAATTCAACAAAACGGATCGACAGAGCCAATCAAATCGCGTATCGTTGATGTGTTACCTTCCGCGGCATCATCCCGTCGCATCCCTCCCACCTGAAGCTGTTGATTTCTATGTTTCGATCTGCGAAACAATTTGTGCTACTACCTGTGTTGGCCGCTCTCTTTTCGTCTTCGGCTTTTGCGGATGAGGATCTCGATTTCTTCGAGAGCAAAATCCGTCCGGTTTTAGTGAAGCATTGTTATGAGTGCCATTCAAAAGAATATGGTCAGGCGAAGGGGGGGCTCGTTCTGGACAGCCGAAACGGAATTCGCAAAGGTGGCGATTCCGGAGCTGCGGTCGTTCCTAGTGAGCCATCTGAGAGTTTGATCCTGGAGGCAGTTCGATATGAATCGTTCGAGATGCCTCCCAAAACAAAACTTTCTGACGACGTGATCGCTCACTTCGAAAAATGGATCGAAGCTGGTGCCACTGACCCACGCGAGGAAACAGACGAACCAATTGTGCAGCGCACACGTGCCGAAATTGATTGGAACAAGGCCAAACAATTCTGGTCGTTTCAACAGCCTCAAAAGTATGATGTCTCAGGGAATTTCGAAAACCGCATTGATGGTTTCGTGAGTCGCTCCTTGAAAGAGAAGAATCTCACAGCCAATCCCCCAGCGGATGACCGCACTCTGGTGCGACGTCTTTACTTCGATCTGATCGGTCTTCCACCGAGCCACGAAGAAGCGGCGGAGTTCTACGCAGAGGCAAAGGAAGATCGCGCGAAAGCGATTCAAAATCTTGTCGATGAACTGCTCGCGTCTCAACATTTCGGCGAACGCTGGGCAGCGCTGTGGCTGGATGTCTCTCGCTATGCAGAAGATCAAGCTCATATTGTCGGGAAGAACAAAACATTGTTCTTCCCGAACGCTTACAGGTATCGGGATTGGGTCATCGAAGCGTTCAATCAGGATCTCCCGTACGATGAGTTTGTCCGTTTGCAACTCGCTGCAGACTTACTTACGCCGGAAGATGCAACTGACGATGTTGCATTGGGCTTCATTGGCTTGGGTCCAAAATACTATCGCCGGAATTCTCCAGAAGTGATGGCGGATGAATGGGAAGATCGCGTCGATGTTGTCAGTCGCGGATTTCTGGGTCTCACCGTTGCCTGCGCGAGGTGTCACGACCACAAATTTGATCCAATTCCGACGGAAGACTATTACGCATTGGCTGGCGTCTTCGCAAGTACCGAAATGTGGAACAGCCCGGTCGACGAAAAAGTTGAAGTTGCCAAGAACGGTCACGCGAAAGAGCCGAAGGAATCGCTGCACATTATTCGGGACAAGAACGTTCACGATATTCATGTATTCGTTCGAGGTGATGTCAACTCGAAAGGAGAGGTCGTCCCGCGCCGGTTTCTGCAAATTCTTTCGAAGACAGAACCGGTCGCATTTGCTCAAGGAAGTGGACGGCTCGAACTGGCGAACTTGATAGCCTCTGAAGAGAATCCGCTCACAGCACGCGTGATCGTGAATCGAATATGGGCAGGATACTTCGGAACAGCACTCGTCGGGACGCCGAGTAACTTTGGGCAGTTGGGCGCCCCGCCTTCGCATCCGGAGCTGCTCGATGATCTGGCGGTTCGTTTCATGGAGAACGATTGGTCGCTGAAGTGGTTGCATCGCGAAATTGTGACGTCAAAGACTTATCAGCAATCGAGCGAGCTTTCGACAAACAGCATGTCCAGCGATGCTGGCAATCGGTTCCTTTCACGTATGAACCGTCGGCGATTGACTGTTGAACAGTGGCGAGACGCACTTTTGAAAGTGACCGGAACCCTCGATTCCGCGATCGGCGGACCCTCGCTGACGCCGGATGATCGCGATGAACGGCGGCGTACGGTCTACAGTGGACGGAGCCGCTTTCAGCTCAATCCGTTGTTGGCGATGTTCGATTTCCCGGATCCGAATGCTCACTCCGCAAGCCGAGTGGAAACGACAACGCCGCTGCAAAAACTGTTTGTCATGAACAGTCCTTTTATGGTTTCCAGAGCAGAGGACTTCGTGAACCGAGTTGAAAGTGAATCAGACGATATTCATGAGCAAATCGAATTCGCATACCAAACGCTGCTGAACCGTTCACCACAAGCCGATGAACTGGGACTAGGCGAAGCCTTCGTAGCATCCGCTGGCTGGCAGCAATATGCACAGGTTCTGCTCGCTTCCAACGAGTTTTTAATTCTCGATTGAAAAACGACACCATGTTTGACTTCCATTCATCGCAAATTTCGCGGCGTCATATGCTCAGCAAAGCGGGCACCGGTTTCGGGATGCTCGGTCTGGCAGGAACGCTCCAAGGCATGGGTCTGTTGAATCGCGAAACTCAGGCGAGCCAAGGAAACCTTGAGCAGCTTCATGTTCCAGCGAAGGCGAAGCGCGTCATCTTTCTGTTTATGAATGGTGCGCCTTCTCACGTCGATACTTTCGACCCGAAACCTGCATTGGCAAAACATGAAGGGGAACAACCCTCCGGGAAACTTTACCGACCTTCCAAAGGCAGCGGCTATATGCCGTCTCCGTTTCGCTTTGCCCCGCACGGGGAAAGCGGAGTCGTGATGAGCGAACTCTTCCCGCACATGGCTCAATGTGCCGACGACTTGTGCGTGATTCGGTCAATGCACACCGATGTTCCGAACCATGAACCTGGCTTGCTGATGATGCACTGCGGCAACCTGCAACCGATTCGCCCCTGCCTTGGTTCGTGGATGTCATATGGGCTTGGCAGTGAGAACGAAAACCTGCCATCATTCGTGGCGCTCAGTCCTGGCCGACCGGTCGTTGGTCCTCAATTGTGGTCAAGTTCATTTCTGCCTGGTGAGCATCAAGGGGTTGCTGTTGATACTAACGATCTCGACATTGAGAAGCTCATCTCCAATCTCAAGCATCCAACGCTATCACGACCACAGCAACGCCAGCAACTTGATTTACTTCTCAAACTCAATCGTTTGCACATCAAGCAGCGACAGAACGATGCGTTGCTCGACGAGCAAATCAAGGCGATGGAACTTGCCTATCAAATGCAAAGCGAAGCTTCGGAAGCCTTCGACGTTTCGCTTGAGTCAAAAGAGATGCAGGAAATGTACGGCGAGACACCGTTCGGCCAAAGCTGTCTGTTGGCGAGACGACTTTGTGAACGCGGCGTCCGGTACATTCAAGTTTATTACGTTACGAAAAGTGGCAAGCAGCCTTGGGACACTCACAGCAACAACAACGAGCAACATCGGAAGTTATGTGCCGACAGTGACAAGGCGACTGCTGCACTCCTTTCGGACCTGAAATCGCGTGGGCTTCTGGAAGATACGCTCGTCGTCTGGACTGGAGAATTCGGGCGGACTCCATACTCCCAACTGGACAAAAAGAAAGATCCGAAAAAGGCCGGACGTGATCACCATCACACAGCCTTCACAACTCTCCTCGCTGGTGGTGGCGTCAAAGGGGGACTCACCTACGGGGCAACGGATGAACTTGGCATGGTCTCGGTCGAAAATCGTGTCCACGTCCATGATCTTCACGCCACGATGTTGAGATTAATGGGCATCAATCACGAACAACTGACCTACCGCTACTCCGGCAGAGATTTTCGCCTGACCGATGTACATGGAAAAGTGGTGGAAGAGATCATTGCTTAATTCACTTTGCACACGAGTGAGGTGACCGGAACATTCGTGACATCACTGGAATAAACACTGTCACTACGGCTCTGGTCAAATGTGTTGCATTCAGTCCATTGTTTCATCAGAATCATGCGAGAAAAATTGCCTACCACAACTCCCGTATTTTAGATGAAGGTTCGTTTGAATGTCTCTCTCGTTTAGAGCAGTTTTGACTGCTCTTGTTTCTTTCCTAGCTCTCAATTCCACCACCTTAACTGAAGCGGCACCGACTTATGATGTGGTGGTCTACGGTGGGACTTCGTCCGGAATCATTGCTGCGATTCAGGCGAAGAAGATGGGAAAGTCCGTCATCCTGATTGAACCGAGCAAACACGTTGGTGGTTTGACAACCGGCGGTCTCGGTGCGACCGACATCGGCAACAAGGCCGCCATCGGCGGACTTTCCAGAGAGTTTTACGAACACATCGGCGACCACTACCGCAAAGAGGAGAGTTGGAAGTATGAGAAGATGTCCGACTACAAATCTCGACGACAAGTCAAAGGGGACCGTGCCTTCTGGACATTCGAACCACACGTCGCTGAGGACGTTTATCACGCACTGCTCACGGAGTACGGCATCACGGTGAAGTACGAAGAACGTCTCAAAAGTGTTAAAAAGACTGGAACGACGATTACTGAAATCTCCATGGAGAATGGAAATTCTTATACCGGCAAGATGTTTATTGATGCAACTTATGAAGGCGACCTCATGGCGCAGGCGGACGTCTCGTACCATGTCGGTCGTGAGGCAGAATCGAAGTATGGCGAAACGGTCAACGGCGTTCGCACGAAAGGGGCGGTTCATCATCAATTCATTAAAGCGGTCGATCCGTACGTCATTAAAGGCGACCCCAGCAGTGGGTTATTGCCGCTGATACAGAAAGAAGGACCGGGTGAAGAGGGAGCAGGCGACCATCGGACGCAAGCGTATTGTTTCCGCATGTGTACCACGAACGCTCCAGAAAACCGACGAGAATGGACAAAGCCGGAAGGATACGATGTCAAAACGTACGAGCTTGTGCTGCGAAACTTCGAAGCAGGCGACCATCGCCTCGCCTGGAATCCGGTCTTCATGCCGAATCGCAAAACGGATACGAATAACAACTTCGCGATTTCAACAGATTACATCGGCGCAAACTACGAATATCCAGATGCTGACTGGGCCACGCGAGATGCCATCATCAAGGATCATGAACTTTACCAGAAAGGGTTGATGTATACATTCGCCACGAATCCGCGTGTTCCGGAAAATGTGCGGAAGCATTTTCAATCTTTGGGATTGGCGAAAGATGAATTCGTCGACAACGACAACTGGCCGCATCAGCTTTATATCCGCGAAGCACGACGCATGGTTTCTGACTATGTTGTTACTCAGCAAGATTGCGATGGGCAACGCGAAGCAAACGATTCCGTCGGGCTGGGTGCCTACAATATGGATTCACACAACGTGCAGCGATACGCGAAAGATGGTCGCGTTTACAACGAAGGAGACATTCAACTGAGCGTCTCACCTTACTCGATTGCCTATCGTTCGATTCGCCCACAAAAAACTGAATGCACAAACTTGCTGGTGCCGGTTTGTGTTTCCTCATCACACATGGCATTCGGCTCGATTCGCATGGAGCCGGTCTTCATGGTGCTCGGTCAGTCCGCAGCCACGGCAGCCTGTCATGCGATCGATGAAAAAGTCACCGTTCAAAACATCGACATCGAGAAACTTCAAGCCCGGCTTCTTGCGGACAAGCAGGTGTTGAAGTGGACTGGTCCCCGCCGCAAGCAACCGTTGCGTGTTGCCAGAATGAAAGGGATCGTGATTGACGATGTTCACGCCGCCCTGACCGGAACTTGGAAACACAGCAGTTCGTTCGGTGGCTTCGTTGAGAAAGGCTACATTCACGATGTGAATATGAACAAAGGAGAGATGAAGGCAACTTTCCAACCGAAGATTGAGAAAAAAGGCCGCTATGAAGTTCGTCTCTATTATCTTGCCAGTTCCAATCGCGCCACCAACGTCCCTGTGACGATTGAGTCCGCTGGCAATAGTCAAACGGTTCTCGTCAATCAAAGAAAAAAACCAAAGACTGGTGCTTACATTTCATTGGGGAACTTTACTTTTCCTCAGGGGAAATGCAGCATCACAATCAGCAATGAAAACACAGACGGTCATGTCATTGTCGATGCGGTGCAACTGATGCTGGTAAAATAAAACAGTGGTGCCATTGTTCTCTCCGGGGGCTTCTGTTTTGCAGAGCGCCCCCGCCACACCTTACTTTGAATTGATGAAACGACTTCCATGGCAACCATTAAAATGATGAACCCACACAGTGTGCTGGCGGCTCTTAAACATCGACCGCACGATGTTCTGGAAGTTCGCGCAAGCATGTCGCAGAGCAGTGATGCCTGGAAAGATGTTGCCCATACGGCGAAAAACTGCGGCATCTCAGTACAGGAACCACTTCAACGTACACAACGGCGATCCAACAAGAACAAAAACGACGCTGGTGGACGAGTCGGAACCACGTTTGCCGTGGTCCGAGAGAAACCTGCGATGACTTTGGAAGAGTTGTTCGGTGACACCTCTTCGCGTGGAATCTGGCTGGCGCTCGATCGGCTTCAGGATCCACACAACGTCGGAGCCGTGTTCAGAACCGCTGGTTTCTTCGGCATCAAAGGGATCATTCTCACACAAGACAAGTCGGCTCCGTTAACTGGAGCAAGCTACGACGTTGCCGCCGGTGGTGTTGAGTCGGTTCCGTTTGTGCTGCAAACAAATCTGGTCCGGGCGCTGGAAGTCTCCAAGAAACACGACATGTGGGTTCTGGGCAGTTCAGAACATGCCGAAATGCCACTCGCAGAAGTCGACCACGACCGCCGCTGGCTGGTCGTCATCGGCAACGAAGAAAAAGGTCTGCGGCGATTGACCCTTGAAAATTGCGACATGACCTGCAAAATTCCACCGCTGGGAGATGTCACCTCACTCAACGTCTCCGTCGCCGCTGGAATCATGATGGCGGCGCTGAGTGGTAAATAGATGCTAAACGATAAATCGCCGGGCTGAAGCCCGAGAGAGTTCTCATCATCATTGACGCCAGCTCCTCTTTCCGAAATCATATCTTTCTCGCGAACATTATTCTCGCCAGCTTGTCACACCTGCGGGATACCGCGTGTGGGTAAGAATGTCTGGTTTTGCCTCGCGGCAGAAGACTCTGAGGAATCAGGCAACTTACTCGTGGGCACTATAAAACTTCGCAGATTCTTCCAGGATTGATCCCAAACCGTGTCGGCAAAATCGAACAGTGTGCTCTGGTCACTGACCAGCGGCCATCGTTTCCGATATTCCGCAGCTATCTTCGCGATGGCGGTGGGAACGCTGTTTCTATTGCTTGTCCCCTATGTGATGAAGCGGACGCTCGATTCGCTGACTCAAGATGGAGCAAGTCTCGTTTCGACGCTCCTGCCTGCGGCTGCGCTGGTTGTGGGGCTAAATTGTTTGAATGGGTTCTTTACTTTCCTCCGTGGGAAGTGGGCGGCTCAGGCAAGTGAAGGAATTGTCCAGCGGTTGCGGCATCGACTCTATGCACATATGGAAAAGTTGCCGAGCCGCTACTTTGATGGGCAAGACACCGGCGATATTGTCCAGCGGTGCTCTTCCGATGTCGAAACGGTTCGCGTCTTCATGGCAGCACAAGTTGTCGAGATGGCTCGCGTTTCTTTGCTATTGCTGGTCGGGATCCCGATCATGTTCTGGCAGGATGTGCAAATGAGTTTCATTTCGCTCGCCACTTTCCCTTTCATTGTTGGGTTTGC
>DAOUPA010000364.1 GCA_030626405.1 Planctomicrobium sp. | reverse complement strand
GTCGAGATGCACCGGCTCGGACTTCAGTCTCTCCGATTCCACCCAGCGGATTTGAGAATTGATGTTTTTGAAATAGTCTTCAATCGCCTGAATCGCCTCGCCGCTGCCTCCGTTTCGTATCGCCTTTTCGAGGTACACCTTAGACAGTTTTGTAATCATCGCTTCCGATGCCGCGTTTTTGTCTTCAGGACGCGCGAAATCGAAGACCGAATCCCGCATGTATCTTGAATCCGTGCGTTCAAACCAAAGAAACCCAACGTATTGCCGCGCTGGTGCTGAGGCGACATAGTCGAGTTCTCGCCATAAGCGATCTAGATCTTGACGTTGTTTATCATTGAGAATGAGTTCACAGAGTGGCGCATCGTCGCGGAAATACCCCATCATGCTGTGAAAGCCTGCACTCAACAGCCGCCCTTTTTCCTGCTTCTCTTTCGCGACTCCCAGATAATCACGCCCTCGCTCGGAGATGTAAAATGCGTCTGGAAATACAGAACAGAACCGTTCAGTTGATCGGAGATGTCTAACGGCTGCCTCGTCGTCTTTGGGTGCCACAATCTCTGGCGGGATATCCTCGGGAACTTCGCCTCCTTCGGCGAACAAAACGCTGCGATCAAATACTCGACGATGATTCGCGTACTGCCGGTTCTTCCAAAGTACAAACGACTGTGAACCCTTGTGGACTTCATCGATTTTGAGGTTCTCGAATTTTCGCGTCAGTTTTGGTCGTAAATTCAAGACATAGTCACGCATCGATTCGCAGCCTTGCCTAGCCCTCTGCTCTTCTGACTTCGGAGGGAACGCTCGAAACATTGCCTGTAATTTTGCGATGGGACCGACTGCGTTTTTCTCGTTCAGCAGCTCCCAGACTAGAGCAGAATACTTGGGACTGATTCCATTTCGTGTTGCTAGATCGCCTAACGTCGATTTTGCGCCTGCACGATTCTTAGCATTCGGCAAATGACTTTCCCGGTACTGCAAACAGACGAAAAAATACTGCGCGAGATCAGTCGGCTGATCTTCGTAAAACTGAACGATCCGTTTGACACAATACTTATCTCGGTCGGTATCCGTGATAGCAGGATGAGGAGCAAAAGTGAGATCAGTTGGAGTGAGTACCAGATGTTCCGCGACGAGCCGAGTTGCTCCGAGATACTTTTTGAGCAGCGCTGGCGACATCGTCAGCGACTCGCCAGTGTTATCAAACCCGGCCTCGTTTGCCGGATCGACCGGAAACGTTTTCGTTGGCTTGATATCGACAAGAGTTAAATCGCGAATTGAATTGTTGAATTCGGCGTTGCTCAATCGCCGAGCGAGAACGACACCAGGGTCACCAGCGTTTCGTTGCGCTTCGTGGTTTCGAAATGTACGAATCCAATCGATGATCGCCATGTTTTGCGTTTCGTTCGGAAACGGCGTCGCATCTTCAGGTGGCATTTCCCTGGCTTCGAGTCTGTCAAGTACGGTTTCCCATAGTTGATGCGATTCCGCGACATCATCAAGCGAAGAGTAGAGACTCAAATCAAGCTTTGCCTCTGGGTCTTCACTGCTGTGACAATCGAGACAATACGTTCGCAGGAACGGCTTCACAATAGCTGAGAAGTCGCGTTGAAGTACATCGCGGGCCGCATCATCACCTCTCGCACCTGAAGCGAACCCAACGAACATTGTGCATGCGAAAATCAAAGTACGGAAAATTGATCGCCGTAAAATTGGAACTGGGATGGCAAGCATGGAGGGCGTCTCGTTGGAGGGACGCTGATTATAAAACGAAACGCGACCCGTCCGCCATCCATGATCCCCATTTCACATGAAACACTCCTCAATACCGCGGAACAGAGTCGTCAATATTGAGGGACCAATCGTCGATTCCACCTGCCATGTTTTGTACCTGCAGGAACTCCTGTTTGATCAGCCACTGTGTGACTCTCATGCTTCGACCACCGTGGTGACAATGAACGATGATGTGCGTCTCTCTGTGTTGTTCAATTTCCGCAATTCGCTCCTGCATCTGGCTTAATGGGAAAAGCGTCGTCCCTTCGATGCGTGTTGTTTCGTGCTCGTCCGGTTCACGGCAATCAATGAACAGAAATTCAGTCCCTGCATCCAGCAAGGATTTCACATGATGAACGTCTACTTCCAGCGGTAGTTTCTCTTGATCAGCAAGCATGGGAATCCCTGGTGCCTTGTCAGGCCTTAGTATTGGGGTTGTGAGTCTGGAATACCGCTCCGTTGTCGCTCCCGTTCACTTCCTCAACTCCAAAATCAAGAGTTGAGGCAACACGAATTACACATCACGACAATGAAAGTGACGAGAGTCTTTAAACAGAATTCAAGAATCGGAACTTCATTCCTTGGTTTCTTCTTTGCCCTCTTCAACCTTGAGCTTGAGGACTTTCTTTTCCAGTTTCAGTACGGGTTTCACTGGGCTGTTTTTCTTGCGACTCTCGGGCTTGGAGTCGGGCTTCGTCTTGCTCTCTGCTTTCTTCTGTTGCAAGACCTTTGGCTGGCGCTTCAGGTTTTTGGGTTGAGGTTTCCGAATTTGAGGAACTTGAGGAGTTTTTGTTTGCGGGATCAACCGTAGCTGTATTCCTCCTTGAACACGCGAACGTGGTTGCACTGGCGCGTATGCTCTTCCTCCGGATTTGCGAAGTTGAGAGACTTCCCCACGTAGACGTTCGACTTCGCGGCGGAGACCGTGTATGGCCTCTTGCATCTCGTTCAACTTGTGGATCACTTCATGATGAGCATGCTCCATTTCCTCGCCAGGGTGCTCGTGATGACCATGTTCATGTTCTTCTTCACGATGTCGCTGGAGTTCACGTTCTTTTTCTTCGGCAAGTCTATGAAAATCCCGCGCTTCATTGTGTAACCCGGCGGCTTCCAAATTTTCAGCAGCTTGATGCAGGTGATGAATTTTTTGTTCTTCGGATCGTTCAGGTGAGTGTTGCTCATGGCGTCTTCGTTCGGAGAACTCCCGTGCAATTCGGGACATCTCTTCCCGCAGTTCATTTGCTTCTTCATTTTTCCCATCGCGACGCAACTCCATCGACTCACGAGAAAGTTCACGCATGCGTTCCATCATCTCTCGCTGCTCAGGGGTGGGGCCATTCCGAGGAGGCTGATGTTCATCCCTCATTCGTTCAGCGCGTTCCCGAACTTGCCCGGCGTGTTCCCGCATCATTTTATGGACTTCTTTCTGGACCTCTCTGGCTTCGTCCTGCTTTCCATCCTTCATCAACTCTGCGACTCTTCTGGACAAATCTCCGATGCGTTCTCGAAACTCGTCAGCTTCGTCCGCGCGAATAAAAGAAGAGGAAGCAACCAGCATCGCTGCCAGTACAACAAGAGCAAAACCACGCGCGGCAATCGACATAAAAATCTCCCGGAGGTGAATAAGGTCTATATGATGTGCGCTCAGTCTAACCCTTTTTAGAAGGGTTAGCGAGAGCCATTTGACCGTGAGAGCGTTTTGACTTTTGAAATCGACTTGTCATTTCTGACCGGACGTATGAAGATATACTCAGGGAAGATTGTCTTTCCTTCCAAACATAAACGTAGCGTCCCGCCCCAAGTGACACATTCCTGGTGAAGTCCATGCCCCGCATCTTTCTTCTGACGTGGTTTTCAGTTCTCTGCTGCCTGCCTCAGGTACTCAGCGCAGAAGACACATACGGCAAGATCATCAAAGCGGATGGTCCTGTCGGCTGGTGGCGATTTGAGAGACTGGATGACGGCATTCTTGCGAACGAAATCGGAGAGGATCTTTCTGCCCAGGAACATCGCGGTGGGCGATTTCCAGTGGAGGGCCCGCGTCCATCGGACTATCCAGACTTCAGCCCAAAGAATCAGGCTGTCCGCATCGACTCCGGAAAGAATTACTTTGTCGTCAAAGATCCCGGCGACGATAGCGTTCTTGATTTCAAAGTCGGCGACGGCATCACGCTCGAAGCCTGGGTGAAAATCGATTCCGCATTGAAGGGTGGTTACCCTTACATTATTGGGAAAGGGAGAACGCACAATCCAGGAACCAATCACAACAATCAAAGCTACTCTCTAAGACTCGCAACCGCGGGCGGAAAGTCGGCGCTCAGCTTCTTCTTTGTGGATGAGTCTGGAGCCACAAAAAGCATTCAAGATGCCGGACACCGCTGGACGAGTGTCGAGTCTGTCTCTGAAGATGGTTATTGGCATCATGTCGCGGTGACCTACACGTTCGGTGAGGAAAAGAGCATGTGCGGTTACATTGATGGCAAGCCGATCACCGGGAAATGGGATATGGCAGGTGCGACAACGGCTGCACCGATCACAGATAATGATGAACTCTGGATCGGCTCTTCGATGAGTGGAGGTGCAACGCTGGGGGCGTCGCTCGATGAAGTTGCAATTTATCGCAAGGCATTGAGTGCCGAGGCGATCAAGAAGCACGCGAATGTTGACATTAAAATCGAACTCTTCACGTTTGACGAAGTACGCGACGCGCCGACTGATCACGTTCGCGTTGAAATTCTTGAGAAAGTTTCCGCCGCCAGGAAATGGACGTTTCGAGCTGGAGAATTAGAGCCGCTCTTCGAAACCGATCAGTTCGCTTTGAATCAACTTCCTCACAAGTACAACGACAAAGGGCTGATCATCGACCGACCGATTCCGATCATGCTGCACATGAGCAGTACGATCGATTTTGCTGGAGGTGATTACGAATTCATTCTCCGCTCACTCGATGCTTCGCGTCTTTATATTGATGGCAAACTTGTGGCGGAAACCGGTTTTATCAACCTCCAGTCGGACGCTCACCAAGATTATTACGACCTGCCCGATTATGGGGACGACCTGCTGTCCCTTGCCGCCGGACAGCTTGAAGTTCGCCAGCCTGCGAAACTCACTCCGGGCAAGCATCTCGTTTCACTTTATCGTCTGATGGGTAACAAAAAGCGGGGGAACTACCTTGGAGAAATGACGGTCGGCTTTTCCAGAGACGGTGGGAACTTTCAGTTTCTGGCACCGAATCAGAGACTCGAATACACCGATGCTGGCTGGCTCACATTCCTGGAACAGGATCGGTTACGGTTACTGGAGTGGAACCAGCGACAGCGTTTTGTAAAAAGCAAGAAGGAACGCGACTACTGGCAACAACGACACGAATGGGCCGAATCACAAGCGGGATCACCAGTTGAAGTTCCTGAGATTTCCAAGGAATATACTGCGAACAACGACATCGACCACTTTATTCTGGCGGGGTTGGAGAAGAACCAACTCGCGCCGACCGGAGAAATTTCGGATTGGGAATTCCTGCGGCGAGTGACTCTCGACACCATCGGCACAATTCCGTCTGCGGAATTGATTCAAGTCTTCTTCGGCCATCCGAAAGAGACAAGGCGCTCGGTCATCATCGACGAACTGCTCGATTCCCCTGACTGGGCCGATCACTGGGTCGGCTACTGGCAAGATGCTCTGGCAGAAAACCCAGGCTTAACCAAACCGGAGTTGAACAATTCTGGACCGTTTCGATGGTACTTGCATGAATCGTTTCTGGACAACAAACCGTTTGATCGCTTTGTCACAGAACTCGCCGAAATGGGAGGCAGCGCCGCTTTGGGTGGACCTGCCGGGTTTGGAATTGCGACTTCAAACGATGTCCCGATGGCGGCGAAAGCTCACATTATCGGCACCGCGTTTCTGGCGGTGGAAATGAAATGTGCACGCTGCCACGATGCCCCGTATCACGATGTACTGCAAGAAGATCTATTCAGCATGGCGGCATTGCTGAATCGCGGTCCTCAAAAAATCCCCGGCAGTAGTTCGATTCCGCTCAGTCCCGGGGAAGTCGAAAACCTACTGGTGAAGGTCACATTGCAACCGGGAAGCGATGTCAAACCTGCCTGGCCGTTCACGGAATTCGTTTCCGTTGAAAATACACAACCACTGCCGCAGGAACTGCTTCGTGGGCCCGAGGATTCTCGACAACAACTGGCAGCGATGCTCACGACTCCGCAAAACAAACGATTCACGCAAGTGATTGTGAATCGTGTCTGGGCGAAGTTTTTGGGACGCGGCTTGGTGCATCCGGTTGATGATTGGGAAGACGTTGGAAATCAATACCCAGAGTTACTCGACTCTTTGTGTCGGGAATTCATCCTCAATGGATACGATATCAAAGCGTTGTCACGATCGATTTTAAACTCAAATGTCTATCAACGAGCACTCGCCCCTGAGATGAGTGTCGACAGCATCGGTGCAGAGTTTTTCACAGGTCCAATTCGTCGCAAGATGACCGGTGAGCAGCTCGCCGATTCCCTATACGCAGCGTCCGGAAAACCTTTTGGAAGCGAAAAGCTGACGATGGACGCCGATGGAAAATTGCCAAGTGAGAAGTTTGTCCATCTCGGAATTCCTCGACGTGCCTGGCAATTGATTACCGTCAGCAACGAGCGGGACCGCCCCAGCATGACTTTGCCGGTCGCTCAAAGCGTGATTGATCTCATGGTCGCCTACGGTTGGCGGCAACAACGACAAGAGCCAATCACCCATCGCGTAGATCCACTCACTGCGCTACAACCCATGGCGCTGGCAAATGGAACGTCCGCCCTTCGCGCGATTGATTTTTCCGACGACTCCCTCCTCACGAAAGCTGCCCTCAAGGATCAACCAGTCGAAGCCTTCGTCGAAGAACTCTTCGAGCGTCTGCTCACTCGCACTCCCACAAGCGATGAACGAGAAATGTTCAGCCAACAACTTCGAGACGGATACACTAAGCGTATCGTCGCTGGCTCCGAAGCGATTCCACCAAAGAGAATCTTCCGCTCTGGCGTCACCTGGATCAGCCACTTCCATCCCGACTCCGACAACGAAGCGATTCAGCGCATGCGAGAAATCATCAAAGGCGACCGAAAATCCGCCCGCCTCGACCCCGACTTGAGAGAGCGAGCCGAAGACGTCGTTTGGGTGCTGGTCAACTCACCCGAGTTTATTTTCGTACCGTGAACGGGCATAGCTGGTTGCAACT
>DAOUPA010000674.1 GCA_030626405.1 Planctomicrobium sp. | reverse complement strand
TTGAATTTCTCCCAACACGCCATTACGAACAAGGTTTACTGCGTGCTGAAACAAAGCATCTGACCGCTGTTGAGAACCAGTCTGGAAGACCGCTTTGCGTCTCGCCACCTCGCGGTAAATGGCCTGCCCTTCCGCGAAGAGGTGCGTCACTGGTTTTTCACAGTAGACATCCTTGCCTTTCTTGAGTGCTGTGAGTGTACAAAGGGCGTGCCAGTGATCCGGCGTCGCGACGACCACGACATCAATGTCATCACGCTGGCAGATGTACTCGAAATCAGAGGTCACCATCAATCCGGAATACTTTCCGGACTTGTACCGCTCGCCGTACTTCTTGTTGATTTTCGCCCGCGCTGGAACTCTTCCGTAGACTGGTCCTTTTCCCCATTCACGGTCGCGGTAGTGCAAGTCGTGGACATCGCAAATCGCGGTCACCTGCACGCGTGACTCCGCCAGGAATTCATCCAGCAAGTTGAAGCCCCGCGACCCAAGCCCCACGATACCGACGTTGAGCCGACCATTCGGTGACGTCGATTTCTGTGCCAGCAGGCGACTTCCCCAAATCGTCGGCACTGCCAATGCAACGGTACTGGCTTTGAGAAACGAACGCCGAGACGTACGCGGACTGAGATGAACAGGCGTCGAACTCATCAGGCTGTTTTCCATTCGAGGTAATCAGAATGCGTTGAATGATTCAGCGATTGTCGACGCTCGCGAGCATTGTTGCAACCGCATGGTTTTAATATCACACAAAGCTCGAAAGTGATCCGGCTAAAGTCAATTCAAAACACGCTGTGAATTGCATCGCACAGACATTCAGTACAGAATGACTGTTTGAAATTTGTCGGCGCATTTCACCTGGAGAGACTCACATGCGGTTCTTCGTTGTTCTTGGCATCATTATTTTTCAAGGTTTGTTTTCAGTTAGCGAGACGATATCTCATCGAACGCTACACGCCGCTGACGACGTCTTTCGTGCAGGTGCTGCTGCTATTGATTTGACCCCAGGAGACGGTGTCTCGCTGAACGGGCCGATTAGCAAGCCAGGTCCGGTGCGAGGAATTCATGATCGATTGCATTCGCGAGCAATCGTGATGCAATTGGGAGAGACAACGTTTGCGATCTGCGTCAACGATCTCTGTATGGCAGATCGGGAAGTGATCGACAACGCCAAAAAAATTGTGGAAAAACAAATCGGAATTCCGCCTCATCAGCAGTTGATTTCATCAACGCATACGCACGCGGCGCCGCGAGTTTCGCGTATCAGTACACGTCAGGCGGATGAAGACTATCGAGTCTTCGCAGCCAAGACGATGGCGAAAGCAATCATTACCGCTCATGAAAACTTAGCACCAGCGAAGATGGCTGTTGAGCAATTTGAATTGCCGGACGCGATTGCATGTCGACGGTTTCTGTGTGAGCCAGGAAGTGTGAATGTGAATCCGTTCGGCGTTGGCGGCGAACGAATCAAGTCCGTGGCAGGTCGGAGTTCTGCCGTGATTCGACCAGCTGGTCCGACAGACCCTGAGTTTTCGGTTCTCTCCTTGCAGCATCTCGATGGAACACCACTCGCGGTGTTGGGGAATTTCAGCGTGCATTACTGCGGTGGATATGCAGGCGGTCAGGTGAGTGCGGATTACTTCGGGTCTTACGCAAGGAAACTGGAAGAGTCTCTCACCACGAAGAATAATCATCCGAAATTTGTCGGCATCATGAGCAACGGCACGTCCGGGGATACCGGTTCTTTCACGAACAGAGAAAAGAAGAAATACGCACCTTGGGAACGGATGCAGCATTGGGGGAACTTACTCGCAGAGAGTTCGCTGGCGAATCTTGAAAACGCGGGATACAAGATTCCGCAACGGCTCAATGTTTCATCAAGCGAATTGAAGCTGAAAGTGCGGAAGCCAAGTCCTGAACGGATCGCCTGGGCCAAGGAGTTATTGAGCGACCCCAAAGCGAAAGGACCGCACCGCTGGAGCCGGGTGTATGCGAACGAAACTCTGCATCTCGCGGACTACCCTGATGAAACATCGCTCATGCTGCAAGCGATTCAAATTGGCGACACGCTGATCACCTCGTGCCCTTGCGAAGTCTTTGCAGGCACCGGAGTGAAGATCAAAGAAGGCGCTCCGTTCAAGAAATCATTCACGATTGAACTCGCAAACGGATACAGTGGCTACTTGCCATCGGAAGAGCAGCACAACCTGGGAGGCTACGAAACCTGGCCCGCCCGCAGCAGCCACCTGGAAGTGAAAGCGGAGGAAAAGATTCGGTTGGAGTTGCTTCTTCTTCAGGATACAGCGACGGACCCGTCGTTGTAGTTTCCCTCTGAGCGTGGTGAGCGTGGTGAGCGTGGTGCTGGCGAGTAGTCGTAGACCATTTAGCCTCCGGTCATTGACCGGAGGAAATTCACAAGCGACGTCAACTCCATCGTTGACTGTTGCCAGAAGACTCAAAGCGTCCTGCCCCATCGGGTGACTCACCTGGTGCTAAGTGGACGGGGGAGCACCGATGGTGTCGATATGAATCAACACCCTCGCTTCATTTTAAGTGAGAAGCGTTAGTCGCACACCATCAGCACCACAACTTCGGCGCAGATTGCTTCTTCTCTTCCGACGGGGCCGACTTTTTCGCCGGTTTTGGCTTTCACGTTGATTTGGTCAGCGTTGATGCCGAGTTGTTCGGCGATTTTCTTTGCTATCGTTTGCTTGAAAGGTGACAGCTTTGGTTTTTGGGCGAAGATGATGCAGTCGGCGTTTTCGATTTGCCAGCCTTCGGCGTGGGCCTTCTTGACGACTTCTTTCAGCAGTTGAGTTGAGTCGGCGCCTTGGAATTGCTCGTCGGTATCCGGGAACCATTCGCCGATGTCGCCCCAGCCGAGTGCGCCTAAAATTGCATCGATCAGGGCATGCAACAGAACGTCGCCATCGCTATGCGCGACAGGTCCTCGGTCGTGGGGGATTTCTATTCCACCGATCACCAACCGGCGTCCAGCTTCCAGGCGATGTGTGTCGTGTCCCAGGCCTACGCGGAATTTCATTGCGGTCTTTCG
>DAOUPA010000655.1 GCA_030626405.1 Planctomicrobium sp. | reverse complement strand
GAACTCGCGAAGATTGAACGTGCCGGACTCTGCTCCAACGTAGTAAAACCCGGTGCCATCCGGTTTCCACAATGGAGAGCGACAACCGCGCGGGTCGTTGAGGAGTTGCGTGAATTCTTCAGATTCGGTGTCGTACATCCAGATCTGAGATGCTTGCGAACCGACGTAGCCTTTCCGCCACCA
Source organism: Planctomicrobium sp. (assembly GCA_030626405.1). Taxonomy (GTDB): domain Bacteria; phylum Planctomycetota; class Planctomycetia; order Planctomycetales; family Planctomycetaceae; genus Thalassoglobus. The sequence goes on along the minus strand of DAOUPA010000655.1, from coordinate 3,101 downwards.
CCGTGTTCCTTCTCGCGCAAACAGAACGCGTTTGCCATCACTCGACCAGCGACCTTCTTGCCCGTAGGCATCGAAGAGACCTTCTTCCGCTTGGCGTTTACCTAATGTAATTGAAATCAATCGTTGTGGTCTTTTCCAGTGGTGGTCACGGACCGCATAGGTCAGGAGTTTCTGACCATCTGCTGACCAGTCTTGCAACAAATACCCTTCAGTATGAAACGTCACCTGTTCCGGCGCGGAGCCATCGAGTGATTGCACGTATACTTGTCGCGAACCGGAACGGTCACTCACGAAAGCGATCTTTTTGCCGTCCGGGGAATAGAGTGGAGTCTGTTCTGCAGCGGGGTGAAGAGTGAACCGCTCGGCGTTTCCACCTTCGCTGGAAACTCTCCAGAGATCGCCAGCGTAGCTGAAAGCGATTTCATTGCCATCCGGCGAAAGCGCTGGCGCGCCGACGAGTTGAATTTCCTTCGCAGTCAGTGGTCGCGGCGCGGTCGCCATCACAACTGTAATGAAGCAGACAACGAAATATTTCAGATTGAATTGGAAAAAAAACGGATGAAGCATCACTTCAACTCCTGGAATGTAACGAATCTAAAAGAGCCCGGCAGCTGCATCGCCCAGTTCATAATGAATACCGAGTGGAATTCTTGACGTTGTTGTACGGAGGCCAAGGAAGCATCGTTGGTGGCAAATCTAACTTGTCTGAGGGTGCAAACGCCAATGTAAATTGTTGATGATTGAAAAAGTTGAGTGTTTCAAAGATGTGTCGTGAAATTACGGTTCAGCAATTTCGATGTTGGTCATTGAGATTGCAGAGAAAGTGAAGTCGATTGGTCGGTTGTCGATTCACCTTGACGAATAGCACGGATTCCGGACCAGGCCACCGCCATGAGCAGCACCAATGAATAGAGCTGAGCGCCTGTCGTGACCATAAAAGCTTGCGAAAGATGCGGCCCCATGGTGATGAGCAGTGCAAACGCCGGCAGGCTTTCGCGAGTGGTCAGTCGCCATAGATGACCAGTTGTGGTGCTCTGTCTTCGACTCAATTCATTAGCTTGCAGAAACAAGACCGGCAGCAGTAACAGCAGATCGTAAATCGGGACGTACATGCCGAAGAGTGCGTTGATGATCAAGAGCAATGAAAATCCATCGCCGCTGGAAAGTTTTTTCTTTCTCCAGAAATAGACGGTTGTCAGAACGCATGTGACTCCCAGCAGCAACGTCACCAGCTTCGAATGCTGACCGACGATCATTTCTAGGTAGGGCTGCAAACCGTGGACCTTCAAGACAGGAGCACCTGTCTGCCAAGGACGCGAGGCCAACTCTGTTCCGAGTTGAATGTAGGTTTTCAGTGTTTGCGTGCCGGTCGTGAAGAGAGTCACGCCGAGCATCACGCATCCAGAGAGCATTAACCCCACGAGTGCTTTAGGATAGCGGAGCAGGGCACCGAGGATGAAGAGTAATGCGACGTTCGGTTTGAGCATGACCAGTCCGAGAACCGCTCCGGCGGCGATCGATTTGTTTCGTCGTAACAGGAGAATCGTACTGGAGAGAATGAGCAGAGTGAAAGGGCTCAGTTGCCCACCCATCAATGATTCCATCGTTAAAGGGAAGCCGATGCAAGCAAAAAGCAATGTTCTTCTACTGAGATGTTGCAAGTCAGGAGTCTCCCGTCTCCACCACAGCCCGGCTCCAATGATGCACCCGAGTTGCAAGCCTAAAAACAGCAGGCAAGCGACGGGAAAAGAGACCCACGACAACGGTGAAGCGATGGCGGCAAAGAGCGGCGGATACCGATACGGCAGGTTCATGCCTTCGGAGAGTTCAGGGACGAGTTGCCTGGACCGATCATGGGCCCAGTCGTCGTCATAGAGTCGATCTACTTCATTCTCGCTGACACATTCGCCAGCAATGTAGAAGCAAATGAAGTCTGCCAGAAATGGTTTGCCATCGCGGCTGACGAGGTCTTCGAACGGAGAAAACGACAGAACCCAACCAGCGAGCATGACAGGCAGAATGAGAATGCTCATCGCAACCGCAGCATTCAGTGGATGCGGTGACGTCTTCACCGCATCTGGCTGAGAGCCATCGCAGATTGTTTCATCAGGATTTGAAGGGAAGGGGACCATCCAGGAACTCCGGTTCGTGTCCTCACTCGGGGAAGAATGAGATTCACGTCCTTATCTCATAGCTTTTGCGGGGAGAGGTGGAGGAGTTTTCCCGACGAAACCGACCGTTCATTGACAGAAAACGGGGAAGAAAGCGTCAAAAACGGTTGTTTCAATCGAATTGCGTGCCACGTGCTCTGCGAGCCGTGGAAACTAGAAATTCTGTCGCTATTCAGGAGGGAGGGTGAAATATGAGAAGATGTCTCACCGCGTCCCATACGGCTGGCACAGCCGTGGCACACACTCGCATGCTTCAGTTTACAAGGAATTCTGATTCGGCGTTTTGCTCAATCGCGATGGCTTTCATCTCTTCTTCGATGACCGCCGTTTCTCGGAATTCGCTGCGCTCGTCGGTCGACCCTTTCTCCTCTACGGTCGTTTTGGCTTTCCAGCCAACAACGCCGAAAGGCATGGACTCTGATCGCTCGAACTCTCCTTGGCTTGTCGACCGATAGACGTTCGTTTCCATAGTCACATTACCGGTGTACTTCGTCGTGCTGAATTCACCTGCGAGAACGGATGTTTCACCCTTGTCTCCTGCTGCTAAATCAGGATAGTGACGGAGCAGCGAGATGATGGGGTAGAGCTGAAAGAGACTCGTCTTTAACTCCTGCGTTGGTTCATCACCGATCTTTCGATAGCCACGCACAATCGGAATGTGAGAAGCAAAAATCGATTTACCTCTTTTGACATCGACAGGTTCGTCGACCGTCCCACGAATTTCAGATTCTGGAACAAGCAGTTTGTACATCCGGATCCCGCCAGGACCGGCATCAAGGACACCTTCCGGAGAAGTCCCCGTCTCAACCTTGATTTCGACCCAGCGACAGGGAACTGTCTTGCCTCGGTATTCACCCTCTTCCATGCCAACAGAACGAATCTCCAGGATGCGATCCCAAGTGAGAGTCAAATCGCCCCCAGGCGCATTCG
>DAOUPA010000263.1 GCA_030626405.1 Planctomicrobium sp. | reverse complement strand
CCCATAGTAAATAAGTGAAGCCACCACCGTTGGAGTGTCCTGTGGAATAAATTCGAGTTTCGTCGACATGATGGTGCTGCTTGAGGTGCGCCAGTACTGCATCAAAGAACTTCAAGTCGCGGTTGGCGTCATCTCCAGGTTTGTGCTGCCAGCCGGACCGCTTCCCTTGAGGGTCGGTCAACGCGCCGACGGTTGGGACTCCTTGCATGTAAACAACAATCGCTTCTGGCCAATGCTTTTGGAAATTAAACCTTCTCGCAGAATTTCTAGCGGTTCCTCCATGTCCGTGAAACCCAAACACGACCGGTGATAGTTTCCGATTGTCTTTCGGAACGAACAGCAGGAACTTCCGTTGAAGATCGCCAACCTCGATTTCAATCTGCTTCAAGGAATCATCGACTGCTCGGCGCCTCTGCGCATGCAATAGGGTGGTGAAGACGAAGATGAAAGAAAACAAAAAGCTCAGGGATATGATCTTCATGAGGCGCTCACGCAGGCATCTAAAAACTGAACGTTCAGTGATTCGTTCAACACCGAGATTACCCAGTTAAGGTCGGCAAGATTTCTAAATAATTGAAAAAGTTTTTTGCGAGCCGTTGATGACTCAGTTATTTCTTTTCACTCCACCACTTCTTCATGAGTGCGATATTCGCCTTGATGAGCGGAACTCGCTCCGGTTTCCTGATCGACATTGTGTACAGATACACAGCCATATCGCTGTCGAACATCTGCATTGACTCCACTTGCTGACCTTGGTCGCGAGTTTGAGCAATCCATTCATCGAGTTGGCCTCGCATCGCTTTCAACTGCTTGGTGTAGCGTGGATTGGAGGCAAGATTGTTAAGCTCCCGGGGATCATCATTCAAATCGTAGAGCTCTTCCACGGGGCGTGTTTTTCGAAACAGCAACTTCTCCTGAATGGCTGAAAGTTTCCCTTCGCCGTGCCACTCTCGTAACGCGTGATAAACTTCCTTTTGATCCTTGTAAACATTCGGCTGTAGATGTGGTCGCTGAGGATAGCCATTGCGAATGTACTTGAATTTTTTCGTGCGTACGCTGCGGATTTGATCATAAGTTTCATCACATCGATCTCTAGCCGAAACAACATTTTTTCGAGGTGTACTCTGATCGCCGAAGAGTGTCCGTGCTTCCAGATGTTTTGGAATCGGTATTCCAGCGAAGTGAAGAGAACTGGCAGCAACATCGATATGCGCCGCGAGGTCATCTCGAACTTCTCCGGCAGCGATGCGTTCGGGAGCATGAACAATCAGCGGCACCATGATTCCTTCGTCGTAGCAAAACTGTTTGCCGCGCGCGTGGCTGACGCCGTGGTCCGTCAAAAAGAAGATGACAGTGTTCTCGAAAACCTTTTCCGCTTTCAGCCGTTCTACAATCGTAGCGACTTCACGATCCATCAGAGTGAACGTGTCAAGGTATGCAGCCCAATCTTCGAGAAGCACAGGATGGCGAGGATAATACGGCGGTAGTTTGACATCCTCTGATTTCACATGAGGAATCTCCGTTGAAGAACGAGCCTGCTTGCGTGCCTTTCCTCCCAGCAACATGATCTGAGCAAAAAACGGCTGCCTCGGTTTTCGGTTTCGCCAGTCATTCGAATTGTAGACCGACTCTTCCCATTCAAAGTTATAGTCTGACTTGCCCAGGCGCCTCCGTTTATTCTGACCAGTCACATCAGCAATTGATCCCAGGGATGTGTAGTAGCCTGCGTCTTGAAAATACTTTGGGATGAGTTGAACATGCTCTGGAAGATGGATTTTTAACTCACCCCGACCACTCCGGTGATGATGAGCACCAATCGAGGTCTGCCACATTCCTGTCACTAATGCCGAACGTGCCGCGGAACAAACTGGGGCGGTCACCATCGCGTTTGTGAACTTCACACCACCGGCTGCCAAAGCGTCAATCGCAGGCGTATCGACAAGCAACTCGCCGTAACAGCCGTAGTGTCGCGACTGATCCTCGACCACAATCCAAACGATATTCGGTCGCTCATCAGCACGGAGTGTCAAAAATGGCGAAAGAATGACAGACAATAAAACAAATGTGGCAAACCGAATTCGTAACATGATCTTTCATCCCTTGGAACTGTTCCTGTTGCAGTGAGACTGAAACGAGGAATTGAATCGACGCTTTCACAGCTACCGTTTTTCCATATTCATGAACCTTTCAGTGCATCGTGCAATCGGTAATAATTCAACACGACAATATTTTCAACGAGATGATGACAAATGCCCTGGAATTTTAACGGATACCTGGAGGGAATGGTGGCCTCGTTTCTTCGATAGGCTCGCGATTTTCCTGTCTTGATGACACTATTTCCGCTAAGTTTTAACAGATAGCAAGATGCTCAAATGAAGATTGACCGTATTGAGTTGTTTCACGTTGCCATGCCACTGCTGACTCCTTGGAGAACAGCCTACGGGGAAGATTCCGTTGTCGAATCTGTCCTCTGTCGAATGTCGTCAGGATCTGTTTCCGCCTGGGGAGAAAGTTGCCCGCTCGCATCACCAACTTACAGTCCTGAATGGGCAGGCGGTGTGTATGAGACCGTTGTCCGGTGGCACGCACCCCGAATCATCGGTCAGGAGATTGAATCTGGAAAACAAGTTCAAGACCTGCTTTCCATCTATAAAGGAAACCCTTTTGCCAAAGCACTTCTTGACAACACGTGGTGGTCGCTGAAATCCAAACTGGAAGACAAACCGCTGCACAAGTTACTCGGTGCGACGAGAGACTCCGTCCCTGTCGGTGACGACTTTGGAGTACGCGACACCCTCGACGATCTACTTGCGTTGGTTTCGAATTCGGTTCAAGCCGGATATCCGCGAGTGAAACTCAAGTACCGACCCGGTTGGGATCTGCCCATGCTCAAGCGTGTTCGGAAAGAATTCCCTGAAGCAGTTTTTCACATCGATTGCAACAGCGGCTACACATTGCAAGACATTGAGATGTTCAAAGAGATTGACAGCCTCAACCTTGCCATGATTGAGCAACCGCTTGCGTACGACGACTTGCACGAACACGCACAACTTCAAGCATTAATCAAAACGCCGGTCTGTCTCGACGAAAGTATCAATTCCGTTCGGCGCGCCCGACAAGCAATTGAACTCGGAAGCTGCCAGTACATTAACATCAAACCGGCCCGAGTCGGCGGACTGACCAACGCCATTGAAATTCACGATATTTGCCAGGAAGCAGGCATTCCCTGTTGGGTTGGTGGAATGCTTGAGAGTGCGGTCGGTGTCGGTCACTGCATCGCTTTGGGGATGCTCGACAACTTCACATATCCCGCCGACATCTTCCCGACTGAAACATACTACGCCGAAGACCTCTGTTCTTCTCCGATCACGATTTCTCGCGATTCAAATGGAACGCCGAGCGTGGATGCTCTCACAAAACCTCATGAACCTGATGAGCAACGCCTTCGTAGTTGCACTCTGCAATCGACGACCTTGCGACCATAGATGCTTAGAGTTGTTTTAATTGGCCCCCAGGCAATCACAAAGAGAAGCCATCAGATTCAGATTCTGTCTCTTCGTAATTTCGCACGAGAACATCCTGGCAGACACGTCAGAGATTTCTAAACGTGACACAGCACTACAATACCAAGGGATATTCAAGCCCGTCATCTCCGGTCTGAAACTTCCAAAAGAACTTGACCGCCTGAAGCAGTTGTAATCATAGAGACGCATAAGAATCGCGAATGAAATCGATTTCTTCTGTTTTCTTTGCGTGAGTTCCCGTCCACTTACGACTCATATGTGACGAGATCGCACATGAGTTTATTGGTCCGGTATTGCCAATTGTATGGGCATGCGGCATTTCGCAAGTTGAGAAAACATCAAAAACAATCGAATTCGTTCTAACAGTTTGTCTATGCAGCATCGTACCATAGATGGAACACCTCACCCGTGTCTGCGGTCGGGGTGTGGACATTATCAACTGTGGCCTGGAAAAGTGGGCATTATGGCGCTTCTTGCGTTTGGAAATTCAATGGTGGACAAGTTCTGGATTCGCCGATTCCTGCCGTTCGCGATGCTGATGCTCCCAGGCATTGTTTTCGGACAGGGTGTGATGATTGAAACGACGACGCTTCCCAGTGGGGCGCGTGTCGTCAGGTCGGGAAGCGCATCACGATCAAGTAGTCCGACGACGAATCCGAAGCCGGGCGAAAAGCCTGATGAAAAGAAGCCAGACAGTAGTAAGAAGGGCGCCGAAGACAAAAAGGACGCCGCAACCCCCAAGACTATCACCCGCGCGGACTACAAACCTGATCCCTCCGTCGAGCCACCTGCGATTGATGCGAATCAAGATGGCGAAGTGAAATTCAATTTTCACGGCGCGCCTTGGCCTGTCGTTCTTGACTGGCTGGCGAGGTTTTCCAGCTTGAATCTGGATTGGCAGGAACTTCCGAGCGACTATCTCAATCTACGAACGCAGCGAGCCTATTCTGCTATCGAAGCACGAGACATCGTTAACCGCCACCTGCTGGCGAGAGGCTTCACTCTTCTCCAACACGACGAATTACTAACCGTTGTGAAAATCTCGGGGCTGAATCCAGGGCTGGTTCCGCGCATCACTCCAGAAGAATTAATGAAACGCATGCCGCATGAGTATGTCAAAGTTTCGCTTCCGCTCGACTGGATTCTGGCTGCCGATGCCGTTGAACAATTGAAACCAATGCTCAGTCCCAATGGCAAACTTTTCGCCATTGCTTCGGTCAACCGTCTCGAAGCGATGGACGTTGCGGTCAACTTGCAAGAGGTCTTTCAACTTCTTAATGACGAACAATCCGGTTCGCAAGCTGACAAAGGTCTTGTCAGAGAATTCAAACTCCAGCACGTCCGCGCCGTTGTTGTAATCGGGTCTCTCTACGGGATTTTGGGATTGCGAAAACCGGAATCGATATCAGGAGGCTCCGGGAGCATCTCCGGCAGCATGAGCCGCCAAATCATGCAACAACTTCAGCGTATGCAGCAACAGCAGCAACAACGCGGAAGTAGCTCCAGTGCAAAAGGTGGCAAAGAACAAACGGAGCCGAGGCTGGTTCTCAATGAACGCGAAAACAGCATTCTGGCACATGCTTCGCCCGACAAAATGGAGATCATCGAGCAGACTATCAAGGCGATGGATGTTCCGAGTCAGCGGAATAGCCACATTTTGCAAAACCTGGATCGTATGAAAGTCTACCGGCTCTCGACCCTCAAGCCAGAACCGCTCGTGAAGATTCTTTCCGAAATTGGAGACCTCTCGCCATCAACGAAACTGCAAATCGATTCCGAAAACAACTCGATCATCGTTTTTGGAGAGCTTGCAGATCATGTGACCGTGCAGTCTTTAGTTGACAGACTCGATGGGAGCACACGCAATTTTGAAGTGATCTCGTTGCGTCGTTTACGTGCCAGTGATGTCGCCGGAACCATTCAATATATGCTGGGCGAGGAAGAGGAAGAAGAAGATAATTCTCGCTCGCGGTACTACGGATATTACAGCTACGGCAGTCAGCCCGAGACAAAAAAGGACAAGCGTCCATTTCGTGTCGATGCGGACATCGAAAACAATCGTCTTCTGATTTGGGCCAACGAAACTGAAATCGAAGAAGTGCAAAGTCTGTTGATTAAAATGGGGGAGTTCCCTTCCGGGCAAACAAATCCAGCGACAAGCAGGGTGATCGATCTCTATTCTGAAAAAGACGCCGCGCGATTGCTCGAACAAATTCAACGCGTCTGGAAACAGAATCAACACAACGAACTCAAAATCGAAACGCTCCCATCGCAGAACACTGAAACATCTGAACCAGCAAAACCTGTAGAGAGTAAGAAAAGGGAAGTTCGTCGCGATTCGAATTTTCGAATCCAATACGCAACCGATCAATCAGTTGTTCAGCTTGCACCAACCGAGGAACAATCACCTCAAGAGCCTAAGCAACATCCACTTGCCGACGCGGGTGCAGATATCACAAAGAACGCACCTCCGGTCACGATTCGGCAGCTTCCAGATGGACGCTTGCAACTCGAATCAAACGATCCGAAAGCGCTCGACGAGTTGGAATTTATAATTTCAGAACTAGCCCCCAGTGCCCCAGACTACAAGATATTCCAAGTGGAACATGCCTGGCCTTTTGGGATCGAATTAATCCTGCTGGACTTCTTTGAATCCGACGATGACGAAGAACAGGTGCTTGACTTGTTTGGAAGAACGAGGACGTTTAGCAAAGATTCTCCTGATCGACTCTCGAAACAACGCAAGCTCAAAATTATTTCCGACGACGACTCTCGAACAATTCTCGTTCAGGGAGCTTCGGCGCAGCAACTCGCGATCATTGAAGATCTCATCCAAATTTACGACCGTTCGGTTTCCAGCGACCCTCAGGCAATTCGCGTCACGAAAATCTTTCACCTTGAGTATTCCGAAGCAGTCGTCCTCGCCGAAACAGTGAAGTCGGTCTATAGAGATCTTTTGAGCGCCAATGACCCGGCACTTCAAAATAAAGACAAAGAAGCGAAGCAGAAACAACTCAATCAGGGAATTACTTTCTCGCCCTATCGGAATAATGACGACAAAAAGGACGACAAAGAGGAACCGCAGCAACCAATTAAATTCAAAGGATTGCTCTCGGTGGGAACCGATGAAATCTCTAACACGATCGTCGTCTCCGCAGCCAGCGGATTGATTGATGGTATTTCTGAACTAATCGAAACTCTTGATGAAGCTGCAAAACCAACAACAACAGTTCAGGTTGTTCCCGTTCATCCCGGCATCAGTGCTTCTTTTCTTCGCGAGAGACTCAATCAGTCATTTGGAACGAAAACCAAAATCAGCACTTCCTCCACCGGGGGCAGACGAGGCAACAGGCAAAACCAGAAACAGCCTCAACCTCGACAAGGCCAACAAAACAACGGACAACCTTCCGGAACGCCGGGTCAGTAGAACTTGAACGTCGCAATGCAATCGGATCAAGCACTTGTGCACCACATGCTCTGCAAGCTTGGTCTGACTCACATTTATGGTGGTAGGTTTTGCGAGTTGGTCCCCTTCGGTGAGGGTCATTGGGAATTGCCGACCGTGACAGATGGTTTGCCAGCCGGGGTAGTCATCGTGTTCACGATTCACACGCATTCAAATTTAAATAGCGCGTAGTCCCCTGCGCTTTTACAGCATGCCTATCATGATGCGGTGATTCCTTGAACATGGAGGTCAGCAGCTACGCTGATTACGGCGAGATTGAACAAGCCGGCATGGAAGCCTGCAGATTGGCTGAAAACATTCAGACGACCGTATCCTCAAATTAGAATACAATTTGAACTCGATGCTATTCTGATGGGAGTCCGAGTGCGAAGACGAGCAGGCACAACACGGCCAAGACCGCGAAAGTTGTCATCCGTTGTGACCGCTTCGGAAGATCTTTCAACTGTCGGGCAACAAGAAAAGCGACAATACATTGCAGCATGTAGAACAGAGCAAACGCTCTGGAGGCGTATGCGATGATTCCATTCACATCGGTTTCCCAAGTTAACGCCACAGTGACGATCAGGATCAGCAGATAGGCGTATCGCACTGGCATTTTATGATGAGTGATGTCTCCAATCAGCCCGCCTGCTCCTTCGTTGTCAGCAACAGCTGCACTGAACTGGCTGCCGATCGCTGCAATTGAGAGTAACACAGGCAGCACAATGGCGACCGGTTTTGTCATACTGATGATCGCTGTGACATCGGAGCCAAGACCGCTGTGGAAGAGCACAGTCACAAGCCCGATGAAAACAAGATAAATGGCAGCTGAGAGAAGCTGAGCAGTTTTCATCGTGGCGATACGTTGTTCGGCAGGATGTCCGTCACCAAGATACCGAGACGTTTCGAACCCCTGAATAACGATCAACAGACCGAGCAGAACTCGAAAGTCATGAAAGTCGATTGTGGAAGAAATATCTGGCAGTGCCCACTTGCCGCCCATCAGCAAATTGACGTTGTAGATCGTCAGACCAATGAGCAGTGCCCCAATCATTCCTAAATTCAAAGCGACTGCATATTTCTCGACGCCTTCCAGCATTCCCAAGCCTTTCCAAATGCCGATTCCACCGATGGTCAGAAGCAGTCCCGAGGTAATCAGGTGAGCCGCAAAAAGGCTTTGAATATTGACAGCATTCAGCAGGAAAGCGGCCAGAAGCTGAAGATAGTACGTCACTGAAATGAAGTAGGCACAGGCGAGAACGATTCGAGAGAGAAACGCGATTGATTGTGCAGATCCGTGCCCGTTATTTTCAATCGGTTCGAAGTGCTCAATATAGAAACGAATCGCGCCGCCGACTGCATACGCTAAAATCAACAACATAGCCATACAGACGATAGCGAGATTACCAACGATGCCAGCGAGCAATGGTGCACTGACGAGAAAGCCACTGCCCATGATTGAAGCGAGCGGTGTGACCGTTGCTTTCCAATTGGACGAAGCCGCTAATCGTTTCGAGAACGCCAAATATGCACCTAGCAGCAATGCAACGACAATGATGATGGCATCTAATGAATTCATCGAACATCCTTTTTTTGTGCTGCCATCAATACAGTAAGCGGAGGGATCCCGGAGTCTCCGATAAAGACTCGCGCCTGGTGTTCATTGGACTCTGGCGATTCATCCGCAAACAAGACGAATTCAAAGGCTTTCCCCGGCGAAGCAAGATAGTTGTTCGCAATGTCATCGGCGCTGAGCGTTGGATGACCAACCCGCTCAACTAAAGTGAAACGAATCGACCCCTTACCGTCCAACACTCGATAAACGATCTCCGTACAAACCTGTTCGGAAGCGTCGGCAAAGTCGAAGTTAAAATCGTATCCATCCCCCAGGAAACGAAAGGCGTTGGCGAGCGCATTGATTCGTTCTTCCCGGCTCACTTGGGGACGCAACACGACCAACCGATTGATGTGCGTATCCATGATGTATTCCAGATGATTGAAGATGACACCTTCGCCAACCGCTTCAATGACATCCGCCTCTTCGCCTGATGAGATCCTGGTCGTGCTGATCGATTTGAGTAAACTGTCACGCTCAGACTTCGGAACTCAACTGAGCTGATCCTCTGTGAGCCCTGCTTTCTGCCGATCCTTCACGGATCCAACATACGTAATCGCATGCTTGAACGCTCCCGGAATAAAGATGTCGCTTATGTATCCAGCAGTATAGGTCAGAATGATATCTCCGGGTTGCAGCGCATCGACAACCTGACGTTTCTGATCGGTTGAGAACTTAATGAGGTGAGCGTCTGGGTCCTTGAGGCGGCTGACACCTTTGAACAGATGAGCCCTTGCAACGTACAACAATTTATCAGTTGTGTTTTCAGAGGCACTCAACAGCTCGGCAGGGCAATCGCATGTTCAAGCGGCTTGAAAGCCTAGCAAAATGCCTTTGAGGTTGTCCAAGTTCCATCCGGCGAGGAGGCGCTTGCCTCGAATGTTGTCGTCTACTGTCGTGTCCGATTTTAAAAT
>DAOUPA010000055.1 GCA_030626405.1 Planctomicrobium sp. | reverse complement strand
GCAACTGCCCGGTGCGTGTCAGTTGTCCTTCCGCAAATATACAGACGAGCTCACCCTCCTGTATTGCTTCTTTCGCCGTGCGAAGTGATCGCACGAGTTCTTTCGGACCGCGGCTGGCATCGATGGGAATGACACGCATGATTTTCCCAAGGCGTCTGAGAAACGGCATTTCAGTGAAGTTAGCGTAGATGATAAATCGCACTGGTCTGGACGACGTGATCATCAACAGCACACCGTCAAGAAAGGAAACATGATTCGAAACAATCAGTGCCGGTCCTTTGTTGGGGATGTTTTCACGACCATGAACACGAAGTTTGTACACAGTGTGCGTCAACAACCACATGACAAATCGAAATGTCAAATCTGGCATAAGGACGAGAATATAAATCGCAACGGGGATCGTCATGATTCCAGAAAGCAGAAAGATCGTCGTTGCCGAAATGTGCATGTAGTCTCGCATGACCTTGAAGAGAACGGCCGAAAAAACAATGAAGACATATGACAAAAAGTAACTCCCGGCGAGTACGGTTCCCCGATTCTTTCGCGTGCTGCGGAATTGCAGATACGCTTCAAGCGGGACATCATACAGCCCTGCGCTCGCCCCTAACAGAAACAACCCGACACTTGAGCCCCAGTACGCGAACTGCTCTTTCACTGCGACTCCGGATTCGAAGTCGACTTGACTCCCTGCGATAAAAACAAGAGCCGTGCTGGCGATAATTCCGAACGCTCCAATCGGGACAATGCCAAGTTCGACTTTGCCTTCGGACCAGATACCTGCCAGGACAGATCCGCAGCCGACTCCGGCGATGAGAATTCCGAGGAGGATACCAGCATCTGTCTTTTCCAGACCGAGATCGAGTTCTCCGAAGGGGCTAATGTTTTGCTGCGATAGCGATGCCAGGAACATGAAGAAGGCAATTCCCATTGCCGTTCGAAACAGGCGCGAGTCTGATTTCAGTAAACGCATCGCAGGAACAATCCCGACGACTGGATTGAAAATCGGTTTTCGAGAAGGATCGGCAGCGCTGATTTTCTCTATGAACAGGCTTGTAATCGCTCCCACAACCGCAAATCCCATCATCACCAATGCAATAACTGCGACGTCTTGAAAACTGCCAGCACCCAAAACAGGTTTCGTCAGGTCGTAAAGAGCAAATCCGGAAATCGTTCCGAGTCCAACGGCAATGATTGTCGTCATCGCCATGAAGCCGTTTCCTTTGGAAAGTAAACGCGCTGGCAAAATTTCTGCAATGCTTCCAAATTTAGAAGGGCCAAACAATGCGCTTTGGCTTCCCAGTAATGCTGTCGTAGCAAACAGCATCCAAACTTCGCCGTAAAGAATTGAAAGCAGCCCGAACAGCATAATGAAAATTTCCACGACCTTAAATCCGATGATCACAGACCGCTTGCTATAGCGATCAGCGAGCCATCCAGCAGTGGGAGCAAAGACCAGAAACGGAACGGTCAGGCAGATCGTTCCAATGATAATTGCATCTGTTTGAGCCGTCGCTTGATCTACAAACGAATCAGAGGAGGCCATCGCTTTCGTAGCAATCGCAACTCCCAACCAGCGGAAGCAATTATCGTTAAACGCTCCGAAGAACTGCGTCAGAGCAAGACCAATGTAGCTGAAGGAAAATAGCGAGCCATCTTGACGAAAGTCTGTTTCAGTTTCGTCGGAATATAAATCAGTTGAATTCATTGGTCGTTCTCATCAGCAATGTCTATTACGAAGCAACAGGCGTTCACTGCCGGAGAATATCACGCATTGTCAATGTAAAAAACAGCAACTTCTGTAAGTAATGCAGGTTGCAACAATGCAGACTCTTTGAAGCGATTCTAAAAAAAGGGAAAAGCCTTCCATTTTCGTTTTTTGCTACACACTTCAAGTGTGTGGCAAAGAACGAGAAAAAGGCAGGCGAGTCCATGCTGAACTCGCCTGCCTTCGATCGTATGAAATCAACTAGTCTTGATTAGTTACCAGCTTTTGCCTGTTGGCTGTATTGATCATTCAAGTATTGAAGGATCGGATCGGTCAGATCATCTTGTGGGCGATGCCAAACGACTTGTCGGTTCATTCCCTGGATGATTTTCTGAGGATCGCCAGCAGCCGCAACATCTTCACGATTGAATCGCATGATCAATGTGTAGTTATAGTGCTTGGCGTACATTGAAACAGCGCCTTGAACTTCTACATAGATTTTTTTGTAGACTTCAGCTTGCTTACGAACGATGTCACGTCGCTCAACTTGTTGGAACGCCTGAAGACGTGTTTGAAGCTCAATCAGATTAGCTTCTTTAGCGTTGTAGTCAGGGCTTCCAGCGGTCAAGCCTTGCATTTGGCCCTGAACGTTTTTCATTTCAGCAACCATGGCCTGAGCTTTTGCTTCTGCTTGTTGAGCAGCAGCTTGCAAGCCTTCAGTTTCAGCTTTGAACTTATCATAGTTCTTGAAAATGTGTGCCATATCAATCAGTCCGACCTGGTGTGCGGTCGTCTGGTCCTGAGCAGACGCTGTGTTGACTGCAACAAGCAATCCAGCGGTAGCCACGAATGCGGTCATCCACAGACTAAATTTCTTCACGTCACTGCACTCCTTTGCGGTTCCGTTTGGCTGAGGTTGTTGTTGAACAACAGACAGGTTGGACCACCAGCCAAATCTTGAATCTTCTAATTGAGGGGTATTGGAACGATCTCGTTCCGATGGGAGCAGGAATTTCGCACAAGAGCCGAATTAGGTCAACGTGAATTAGACTCAGTTTTTTGAATGGGTGGTAGTCGTTGTAAAATCTGCAAAAGCTGTTGTTTAAGAGGTGACTGGGTTCACCAGTTTACCAATCTTCTCAATAGTTGCCTCAACAACGTCTCCATTGCGAAGGAACCGGCCTTTTGCTTTTCCAACTCCAGCTGGCGTTCCGGTCGAAATGATGTCTCCCGGCTCAAGCGAGACGAAACTTGAGATAAAAGAAATGATGGCAGCGACAGGAAAAACCATTTCAGCCGTTGAAGCGTCCTGCTCGATTTGGTCGTTGACCTTCAGTTGCATTTGGAACTGTTGCGGGTCGTCAACTTCCGATGCAGGTAGAATGCAAGGCCCCATCGGGCAAAACGTGTCATGCCACTTGCCGTGCAGCCAGTCGAAAAAATTGTCTTTCGGACGCTCCGATCGATTCGGGTTCGGATGAAAAGCTCGGTCTGAAATGTCATTGATGACGGTGTACCCAGCCACGTAATTCAAGGCGTCTTCTTCATTGACCTGAGAACAACGGCGACCGATCACAACGCCTAGTTCGAGTTCCCAGTCAATTTGATCCGGAGAGCAGGCTGGGATTCGAATTGGATCGCCAGGATGAGTCAGCGTTGTCGAAGGAGGTTTCATGAAGACATACGGAAACGTTTTCGCACGCTCTTCCGAGCGACCTCCACCTTCTTCAATGTGCTTGGAGTAGTTGCCTGCCAAGAGCATCAGTTTTGATGGATTCGGAATCGGCACGAGCAGTCGAACGTCCGCATGGGACAAGCCTGTCTTGCTCAAAATTGAGTCGTCGACTTTTGTTTCGATATCCAGCACCAAGCGATGATGTTCTCCACCGGGAAGTAACTCAACCAACGACTTCGCCTCTAGAGTTTCGATGCCCACTTCGGCAGCGACCTGTTCAAGCGGGTAGACTTTGCCGTCGCCGTAAAACCCAATATGAATGTTCTCTTGATATTCAAACCGACAAAGTCGCATCGCTTGTCCTTCGTGAATTATTATGGGGCGGGGAATTGATTCTCAGTCGTAATCCGTGGGGTCCGCTGTGCGGACCGAAACAGACTCTATATCAATGGTCCGCACAGCGGACCCTACTTGGTGGGAATCCAAACTATTCCACAAAAATCCCTGATGTGTCTGGCTTCGCAATTATTGTCCTAAAAACTCCGCCAGAGCTGCGAGCAGAGGGTCGATGGTTTTTTCCTGAATCGTATGAGGCGGCGACCAGTCAATCCATTCGTAACCGTCGTGTTCGGTCACGATAATCTCGCGATCAACTTTCAAACGCCCCAGGTAGATGACCAGTTTCTTTTGTTTCACTTGTCCGTTGGTTCGCTTGTTCTGCACGTTGTAGCGAAGTGTGAAGCGGAAGTCTGGATCGATGCTGACATCATCGGAAGAAATTCCGGTCTCCTCTTCCATTTCCCGAAGTGCGCATTCCATGTCTGTCTCGCCTGGATCAACATGCCCTTTCGGAAGATCCCAACGGTCCGGGTGCTTCATTAACAGGAATGAATGAATCGGCTCGCCGCGAACGAGAAACACGCCGCAGGCTTTCAGATCGAAGTCGGACATCGATGAATGTGGCACTCAAAAGTGAATGGAAGAGGTTGTCATCCCGAATGTTCGTTTTACGCACAGTGAATCACTATAGTTCTTGAACACTTCCATGTACAAAGTGCGAACGTGTCTTTTTCCGAATCTATTGCCCCGAACCCTCACTTCATTTATGTCCATCGTCGAACTCCGCAGCGATACATTCACAAAACCGACAGCAGGAATGCTGGAAGCAATGATGTCCGCGGAACTTGGCGACGACATGATCAGTGAAGATCCCACGGTCAACAAGCTTGAAGCCCGCGTCGCAGAGATGCTCGGAAAAGAAGCCGCGGTCTATGCCTGTTCTGGAACGCAATCGAATCAGATGGGCGTTTGGGCGAACTGTGACCGGGGCGACGAACTGTTGATCGATTCGACAGGACACATTGCAAACTACGAAAGTGGAGCGCCTGCGATTTTGAGCGGTGTGTCAATTCGGCAGTTTCAAGGAGAATTCGGGCGGCTTGATGTTCACCATCTTGAGCACAAAATTCGTAGAGACGACATTCACTACGCACCAACAAAACTGCTTTGCCTGGAGAACACAACGAACTTGGGCGGTGGTCGTTCTTACTCTTTGGAACAACTGGAACGCGTCTGCGGCTGGGCGCACGATAATCAGTTGCGAACCCATCTCGACGGAGCAAGAATCTTCAACGCTTGCGTCTCTGCCGAGTACGACGTTGCGGACGTTGCACGTCATTTCGACAGTATCTCCATCTGCTTTTCGAAAGGACTCGGCTGTCCGATGGGGTCGATTCTTGTTGGATCAAAAGAGATCATTCAAAAAGCGCGCCGGGCCAGAAAATTCATGGGCGGAGCGTTGCGACAAACAGGGATCATCGCCGCGTCGGCGCTGTATGCGCTCGATCATCATGTCGAACGGTTGGCAGAAGACCATGCAAACGCAAAGCGGCTTGCCGCTGGACTTAGTGAAATTTCATCGGTTGAAATCGATACAGAGGCCGTTGAAACCAATCTTGTGTTCTTCAACATTGATCCAGCATGGGGAACCGCCGCCGAGGTCGAACAGCGCGTCGCAGAGAAAGGCGTCAAACTCTATTCCGTCGGCGGAGCACAGAAACTCCGCGCCTGCACACACCTAGACGTCACAAACGAGCAAATCGATCAGGCAATTAATGTGTTCAAGGAATGCCTTGCAAAGTGAGCAAAGTTGATCTTGCTGACTGAAGTTGTTTTCTTTGCGCATGACGTCTAGTTTAGAAAAGAGCCAGAAGCCCGGCTTCTTCTTAAAACCGCTTGCGCTCGCACCAACGATAATGATCGGCTACAACGATGAGTCTAATGATGTTCCAGCTATAATAAATAAGAAAAGGCGAAGAACGCGCATGATGAAATTCTCAATGTCTCGGCGAGGCCTCTTGGTGATCGCCAGTCTCCTGCTGTTGATGTCGCAACGTTTAACGGCGGCAGAGAACGCTGCTGAACAGTACAACGTCTTGTTCATCATCTCGGATGACCTGACGGCAACGGCACTTTCCTGTTATGGAAACGAAGTTTGTCACACGCCGAATATCGATGCGATTGCCGCGAAAGGTGTGCGGTTTACCAGGGCATATTGTCAGGGAACCTATTGCGGTCCATCGCGCGCTTCGATGTTGTCAGGATATTATCCACATGCCACTGGAGTGCTGGGATACAAAAACCCGCGTCCACAAATTGGAGATCGTGCGACATGGCCGCAACACTTCAAAAATAACGGCTACTACTCCGCACGTGTGAGCAAAATCTATCATATGGGTGTCCCCGGTGGGATTGAAACCGGCGGTGATGGGCGCGATCACGATGGAGGCAACGGTGCCGACGATGCTGCCTCGTGGACGGAACGATTCAACAGCCCTGGCCCTGAGTGGAAAGCCGCAGGCGATGGTGAAACTCTTGAAGGAAACCCGGATGGCAAAAGGCCAGTCGTTGGAGGGAACACGTTTGTTGTTGTCGAAGCCGATGGGGACGACTTGGTTCACTCGGATGGAAAAACCGCAGCGAAGGCTGTCGAACTGCTCGCCAAACATCGCGACGAACCGTTCTGGCTCGGCGTCGGATTTGTCCGTCCGCACGTCCCGTTCGTTTCCCCTCGAAAATACTACGAACCATTTCTGCCATACAGTTCGATGGTCTTGCCTACAAAAGTGCCTGGGGATTGGGACGACATCCCCAAGCTCGGTATCAACTACAAAACCAGCCTGAACATGCAGATGGATGTTCGTCGCCAAAAGAAAGCGATGGGTGGGTATTACGCCTCTGTTGCATTCATGGATGCCCAAGTTGGCAAAGTGATGCAGGCTCTTCGCGAGAACGGACTGGAAAAGAAAACGATTGTGATCTTCACCAGTGATCACGGCTACCATCTCGGCGAACACGACTTCTGGGCCAAGGTCAGTCTGCACGAAGAATCCGCAGCGGTTCCGCTCATCATTAGTGTTCCAGGCAAGAAACCTGCGGTTTGCAATAGCCTCGTAGAGTTGCTCGATCTTTATCCGTCCATCTCCAAGTTATGCGGACTGGAAGTCCCGAAACGCCTTCAGGGAAAAGACATCTCGCCTCTGCTGGATGACCCCACTCTACAAGTTCGAGACGCCGCGTTCAGCGTAGCACCGGCACGAAAAGGGTTTCTGCTTCGTGAAGATCGCTGGGTTTACATTCAATACAAGGAAGATGCCTCCGGCGGCATCGAACTCTTCGATATGGATAACGATCCGAATCAATACAAGAACCTCGCCGAGTTGCCGGAGTATGCCGGAGTGGTCAAGCAATTCAAGAAGAGATTTGCCATTAAGATGCAAGAACTTCGCGATAACGATTTGAAGAATGGGTGAGCCGCCTACCGTGAGCCTTAAAGAAATGGGCGCGCGAAGGCGCAGAGACGCAAAGGAAAGGGGAAAGAGAATTCTGATTGATGGCTTCGTAAGTTCATCAACTATAAAAACGGGCTTGCTATCATAAATCAAACAGAACCGTCCTTCCTTCTTTGCGTCTTTGCGTCTTTGCGGCTTTGCGCGAGAATTCAATGAAATAAAACGCGATGACAGAGAATGAGATTGCTAAGATCGTGGTGGATTCTTGTTATCAGATCCACACTCGCTTGGGGCCGGGACTACTAGAGTCGGTTTACGAAACGTTGCTTGAGTATGAGTTAAAAAAGCGTGGGCTTGCTGTGCAGCGGCAAGTGGGCATTCCGATTGTGTACGATGAGGTCAGGTTCGACGAGGGTTTTCGGGCTGATCTGATTGTGGAGAACAAAGTCATCCTGGAATTAAAATCTGTCGAACAAACAGCGCCTGTCCACTGTAAGCAAGTGCTGACGTATCTGAAATTGTCTGAGCTGAAACTGGGACTGCTTATCAACTTCGGCAGCCCACTGATCAAAGACGGAATTACGCGTTTGGTCAACCGCCTTGATGAATAGATTCGCAGCTTTGTGCGAATGTCAAAAGAGATGGGCGCGCAAAGGCGCAGAGACGCAAAGGAAAGAAGAAAAGAAAGAGAAATCTGATTCGATGACTTCGAAAGTTTATCAACGATTCAATTCAGTCACTGTGAAAAAAATTCTGAAGTTCCTTCCCTTTTCTTGGCGCCTTGGCGGCTTTGCGCGAGATTTGAAAAAGAATAGGGTGTGCGGTTGATTGGTGACTTCAGAAAACTATTCCGAATACGTCGCACAGGATCGTGATGTTTCCCACAGGGTGACTTCAACGACCGGGAGGTCTTGTTTCTTTGCTTGATCGTAGATCAGTTGAGCAATCGTTTCGGCAGTTGGATTGGTAGGAATGATGTACAGCGGCTCTCCCTGCTCTTTGAGAATAGGGAGAATGGGATCTTGATCACACAATATCATACGGTGGTCAAGGTTTTCCTCAATCCAGCAGCGGACTTTGCGTTTGATGTCTGTGAAGTCAATCAGCATTCCGCGGTCGTCGAGTTCGTTGCCTTCGAGTACGATGACTGCCTTGCCGTTGTGTCCATGCAGGTGTCGACACTTGCCTTCATAATTGAGCAAGCGATGACCGTAGCAGAATTCAATTTCCTGAGTCACGCGAAACATGCGGTTTGTTCGTCTAGGGGCTAGTGTCGAGAGTCTAGTGCCTTGCCAGACCAACTCTCGTTCCCAAGCTCTGCTTGGGAATGGAATGTATCGAAGCTTTGCTTCATTGAACTCCTGTCGTTTACCGAAATGATTTCGGCGAAGCAGAGCTTGGGAACAAGTGGGAATTCGTTCTTGTCACAATGATAGGCACTCAGCGCTCCCCCGGAAATGGATACTGTGTTGCGAATGCCAAGGATCAACTGCTAAACAAAAAGTGGCAGATGTCACCGTCTTGCATGATGTATTCCTTGCCTTCGATTCGTAGTTTACCAGCCTGTCTGATCGCGGATTCTTTTTCGTGTTCCTGAAGATCTTCCAGACCGTACACTTCGACACGGATGAAACCTTTCTCGAAGTCGGTATGAATCACACCTGCGGCTTGTGGTCCGGTTGCTCCAAGGGGGATGGTCCAGGCGCGAACTTCTTTGACACCTGCTGTGAAGTAGCTGTGTAGTCCGAGGGTGCGGTACGCTGCTCTTGCCAGGACTGCCAAAGCTGGCTCTTCAAGACCGACCGATTCGAGCATTTCGACTCGGTCGGCTTCGTCCAGTTCCGCGATTTCCGCTTCCAGCTTCGCACAAACCGGCACAACGCCGGCACCGGTTTTCTCGGCGAATTCTCGTAATTGCATGACCAGTGGACCTTCGCCGAGGAGGTCATCTTCGTCGACATTCGCCACATACAGCACAGGTTTGGCTGTGAGCATGCCGTACCCGGCGACGATTTTTGCTTCCTCGGGATCGAGTTCGAGTTTTCTCAGTGGTTCTTCCGATTCAAGATGTGCCTGACATTTCTCGATGATCGCCACACGCTTCTTGGCATCGGCATCACCAGTTCGAGCGGTTCGCTGCGCTTTGCCAATGGCGTTTTCGAGCATCTGCATATCGGCGAGCATCAGTTCCATTTCGATGATCTCGATATCCGAAACTGGATTGACCTCGCCAGAAACGTGTGTGACGTCATCATCTTCAAAACAGCGAACGACTTGGATAATTGCATCGACTTCGCGAATGTGACTGAGGAATTTATTCCCCAATCCTTCCCCTTCACTGGCACCTTTGACAATGCCAGCGATATCGACAAGCTTCATCGCTGCGTGCAGAATCCTCTCTGGATTCACGTAGCCAGCAATGATGCCCAACCGTTTGTCCGGGATATTGACGATGCCCTCGTTCGGCTCAATTGTGCAAAACGGATAGTTCGCGCTCTGCGCAGATTGCGAACAGGTGAGGGCATTAAACAAAGTGCTTTTGCCAACATTCGGCAATCCAACAATTCCAGCTTCCATGATTTCGTCTTCTGAGTGTGATGTCTGAGTCGCTTAATCAAAAAAGTTTTGCCGCACACTTGAAGAGTAGGGCAAAGCAGGGATTCAATTCTTCAAGATGAACTACGCGGTGCGCGGCTCAACTTTTTCTGGGTCGATTTCCAATTCCTTTAAGACTTGCGCGAGCTTCGATTTCTCGAAAGCACCTTCGTCTGCCAAAGCAGATAGGGTCGCGAAGGCGGTGCATTCGGCGTCGATTTCGAAGTGTCGACGGAGAACGTCTCGCGTATCGCTGCGACCGAATCCGTCAGTTCCCAAAACGACGTATTGTCCTGGGATCCACTCGCGGATTTGATCTGCGACCATGCGAATGTTGTCGCTCGACGAAACAAACGGACCATCAACTCCCTGAAGAGCTTCGGCAAGGTTCGATTGTTTTGGATCACTCTCTGGGTGCAATCGGTTCCAGCGATCCGCAGCCATTGCATCGCGGCAAAGTTCGCTGTAACTGGTCACACTCCAGACATCTGTGCCGATTCCATACCGTTCTTTGAGGATTGATTGCGCTCGTAGGACCTCTGGGAGAATTGTTCCTGAGCCGAAGAGTTGCGGTCGCTTCTTCTGCCCGTCGCTACACTCGGTGCTATTGAACTTGTACATCCCTTTGAGAATGCCTTCGGTAACACCATCCTGATCCGGCATCGGAGGCATTTCGTAGGCGCCGTTGTAGACGGAAATGTAGTAGAAGATTTCTTCACCATCTGCATACATCCGCTTCAAGCCGTCTTGGAGAATAACACACAACTCGTAGGCATACGCAGGGTCATAAGCGATCAGATTCGGGACAGTCGCCGCCATCACGTGGGAGTGACCATCTTCATGCTGCAAGCCTTCGCCGTTCAGAGTTGTTCTGCCGGACGTTCCACCAACGAGGAAACCTTTGGCTCGTCCGTCCGCGGCACACCAGATGAGGTCGCCGACTCGTTGGAAGCCGAACATCGAGTAGTAAATGTAAAACGGAATCATATTGATGCCGAGGTTACTGTAGGCCGTTCCCGCCGCGATAAATGAACCCATCGCACCGGCTTCGTTGATTCCTTCTTCAAGAACCTGACCATCTTTGGCTTCCCGGTAATACATCAGGCTTCCGCCGACTCGGTCGACCGGTTCGTACTGTTGACCTTTGCTTGAATAGATCCCGAACGTGCTAAAGAAGGATTCCATTCCGAAGGTTCGCGCTTCATCGGGAATGATTGGAACAATGCGATCGCCAATCGCTTTGTTCCGCATCAAGTTTTGAAGAATCGCACCGTACGCTTGAGTCGTCGAGACTTCTGCTTTACCAATCGTTCCGGTGAGCTGGCGTTTGAATGCTTTGTCATCGAGGCTCGGCACATCCAGACGTTCATCGGTCGGTTTTCTTGCAGGGATGTTTCCACCTAACTGTTCGCGTCGCGATTTCAAGTACGCCATCTCCGGACTATCTTCTGCCGGCCGGTAGAATGGCATTTCTTCAACATCGTCTTTGTCGATGGGGATGTGGAACCGTTCGCGGAACGAATGCAGCTCATCGTTGTTGAGCTTCTTCGTGTTGTGAGCGATCATGCGACCTTCGCCTCTTTCCCCGAGACCGTAACCTTTGACCGTCTTTGCGAGAATCACAGTCGGCGCACCTTTGTGATGCACGGCAGCGTCAAAAGCTGCGAAGACTTTTTCCGGATCGTGACCACCACGGCGAAGTTTTTCCAACTGTTGATCGGTCAGTTGATTGACGAACTCTTTCAATTCCGGAGTGTTGAAAAAATGGTCACGGATATAGCTGCCATCGGAACAGGAATACTTTTGGTATTGCCCATCGACGATCTCTCCGAGCCGCTTGATCAGCTTTCCGTCGTGGTCGCGAGCCAACAAACTGTCCCAGTTTCCACCCCAGACAACTTTAATACAGTTCCAGCCAGCACCTCGGAATGCACCTTCAAGCTCCTGGATAATCTTACCGTTTCCGCGTACAGGTCCATCGAGTCGCTGTAGGTTACAGTTCACGACCCAGACGAGATTGTCGAGGTTCTCGCGTGATGCAAGCGTGATCGCACCAAGAGATTCCGGCTCATCGATTTCTCCGTCTCCGAGGAAGGACCAGACTCTCGACTGTGAAGTGTCCATGATGCCACGATGCTGCATGTAGCGAAGGAAGCGAGCATGGTAGATCGAACAGATCGGCCCCAGCCCCATTGACACTGTCGGAAACTGCCAGAAGTCTGGCATCAACCATGGATGCGGGTAGGAAGAGAGTCCCTGACCGCGAACTGACTCTTGCCGGAAATGTTCCAGATGGTCTTCACTCAACCGTCCTTCGACGAACGCGCGTGCGTACATCCCAGGGGAAGCGTGTCCTTGGAAGTAAACCATGTCACCGGTGTGATCATCAGTGCGACCATGGAAGAAGTGATTGTACGCCACTTCGTAGAGTGTCGCTGAGGACGCAAACGTTGAGATATGCCCCCCGACGGCTCCTCGATCTTCAGTCTTCTTATTCGCACGAACAACCATCGCCATTGCATTCCAGCGGATGATCGATTTGATGCGACGTTCAATCTCCAAGTTGCCGGGATAGCGTGGCTGTTCTTCCAGAGGAATTGTATTGACGTACGGAGTCGTCGCCTTGAACGGCATCATCACGCCGCTGTGGTAGGCATGTTCTCGCAGTTGCACGAGAAGTTGCTGAGTCTTTTCTGGACCGTAGCGATGCAGCACATCTTCCAACGATTCAAACCACTCTTCAAGTTCCGCCGAATCGATCCCTGCAATCAATCCCTCAGCCGATTTCACTACGTCATCGGTCGCCATGGACGCTCTACCTTTGTTTCGGTCTCTATGGATGAATCAACACGCTTTGATGCAAGCATGGTATAGACAAGATTTTGAACCGGTGATTTTAGCAGGAGCGGTCGTAACCAACACCCACTAAGGTTCTCAAGATTCGTAACCTATCGATTCTTGACAGCCTGTGACGATGGCATTACGCTGCCAACGGTCAAATTGACCAGAAAATCCAGAGAAACCGGCAATTTCGTCAACCAATCTTGGTTGAGTTGCCGAAATCAAAGGAGTCTCGATGTCAGGGTTTAAACTTGCCTGACACAAGAGACAGACAATTCGGGGGATTAGCTCAGTTGGGAGAGCGCTTGCATGGCATGCAAGAGGTCAGGGGTTCGAGTCCCCTATCCTCCATAAGAAACGGCCGCATGTTTTCGCATGCGGCCGTTTTTCGTTTGTGAGAGACGTGTTATGTGCCTCGGTGTTTTCAGATTGCGGTAATCTTTGCAGGATGTGCGTCGATATTTGTGACTGTTTCGATTCGACGATCTTGTAACACCTAAGTCGGTGTCAGTCCCTCGATAAGATCTAAATGCAGCAACCGCCTCGCGAGTCGGTTTTGTTTTCTTGTTGCGGCGAAGATTCTTTTGGTGTCTCGGCTCTGGTTCACAACTGGCCCGATTGATGCTTTCGTGGATTCGAGCTTGTGGATCGTCATCTTCCCTGTCGCACCATTGGAATGACACTGATTGAAGCCAGGCAAAGTAGAGAATCCAACAGGCTCGTCTCACAATAATAATCATTGCTCATTCTTTTTCTTAAACCGGTCGCTCTGCTGGTGAGCGTTCATGAGTCTCCGCCATCGCGGCATCTTGATGTTGTTATCATCTTAAGGAATGAAAAGAACACGGATGCCTGCGGATGAAACGAATCTGGTTCTCGAAGCAAGGGTGATGTCTTTGACGAAACAAAATAGATCGCGAGTGGGTCGGGTGTTTGCTTTCTGTCTCGCGAGACGGGGCTGTGAGGAAGTCGATTTTTCGCGTCAAGGTTTATGAATTGCGGTGCTCATGCTATTGTCGAGGTTCGTGACCTGTTGAGAATACAACTGGAGCTCCGCATCCGTGCATACCTCTCTCTGTTTTGTTTTATCACTCATTGTCTGCTCGTCTGCGTGCTTTGCAGATGACGTTCAGTTGTCTCGTACGCCGAAGCCGACGGGCCGCATCGTTTCACAGTATGAAACGTGGAACCAAATGTCCTTCGCCGTGAAAAACGATACTTCGAACGAAGATAATTTTTTGGTCACGACTTATTTTGATGAGGTCCCAGGACAGCAGTATGCGCGGCGGCTTTGGCTGCCTGCGCACTCCAGAAGACAAAGTTGGATGCTCGTGAAAACACCTTCGAAAATCAGCGAGGGGGATCTTGCAGAAGCGAAAGGGATGCAAACTCTTGTTCTTCAGGATCAGGGGTATGGAGAGACGGCAGTGGCCTCTGATTCCGGGAGACGCTCCCACGATCACTATGTTCGATGTGTTGAATGGTCTCCAAAAAAACTCCTGCTGACCGATTCCAATACTCCAGATGTTTTGGAATACATGAATTCATTGAAGACAGGGAATGCTCGTGGCTACCACATACAAATGGATGGTGAATTTCCAACTTCAGTCACTGCTTATGATGAAGTGACTCACATCGTTCTTTCAACGAGCAGGATTCTCACCAATCCTCTCGCGATTGACACATTAAGAAGTTGGCTCTTCGCCGGAGGTGACTTGTGGGTCCATCTTGATCGTGTTGACGAAAAGATACTTAATCACCTCCTCAGTGGCGGAGGTAGTGTCAGTGTCGTGGATGAGCTCGACTTGACTTCAATTCAGGTGACGGGGCCCGAAGTGAGCCGTCTGAGTTTCGATGAGACGACCATTGAGGCAGAACGCCCTCTCAGGATGCTTCGAGTAGTTCATCAAGGATTCGAAGAAATGGCGACGGTCGATGGTTGGCCGATTGTCATCGAGAAATCCGTCGGGAATGGTCGGATTGTTGTGACCACGATCGATTCTCGAGCTTTGTATGTTCCGAGAACTTTCAGGGAAAGGGCACAGAGTTCACGTCCTCGTTCAACGGCAGTTGGAGGATCTCTGGGCGAGGTTTTCTTTAATGACAGGAATAACCAAACTTCTGAGACGACAGATTGGTCAAATATTTCGTCATCCTATATTGGTTACACTGTCACTAAGAAATCGACTGTGACTTGGATTTTATTGGTTTTTAGTGCCACACTGATTCTGAGTTGTATTTGGTGCTGGAGATCACGTCAGTATTTTCGAATGACGATTATTTCACCGGTTCTTGCTTTTTTTGCAACACTCGCGTTGTTCCTGCTTGGTTCGCATTCGCGCGGAGCGATCGCCCCCACGGAGGCGATGATTCAGTTTGCGGAATTGGATCGTGAGGGGAACGTTTCGATCCAAGGAGGCCGATCCACATACCGCACCGTAGCAGGGCAAGAAAATATTAGCCTTCGTGATAGCGGTTGGGTCGACTTCACGAGCTCTCTTCCCGGTTCTGCCAAACGACTCGTCTGGTCAGAGAATGGGGATCGTTCTTGGGAGAATCTCGATTTACCTGCAGGGCAACAAGCATCAAGTCTTCAAATTCAGAAAAAAATGATGCCGACCGTTGCAAGTTTAACTCTTGATGAAAAAGGTCTGGTCGGAACGATTTCAGGAGAGTCAGACAGTGGATTTACTTCAGGAATCCTTGTGTTTCCTAGTGGGGATCGATCTTCTGCACGGATGAATCGCCTTGGGCAACTTCTTAGCCAACCATCGGATATGCTTGCCCCAGGACAGTACTCCACAGACGAAGTACTCGACGACCGGGGGAAAATGCGAAGTGAAGTTTTTCAGAAGCTTCTTAGTGGACCTCGACAGTTTCCTGTAGAAGCGAGATTGTATTATTGGAAGAAGCCGTTCGATTTAGAGATCGAAGATTTTGAATCCATCCGGGAAGACGGTGATGCTCTCGTGAGTGTTCCTGTTCAGTTCCAAAGACCGGCTTCCGGCAGTTCATTTTATCTTCCAAAATTCATCATTCATTTTCGGTCGATCATCAATCCCACGGGAGGAGTTTCAACAGTCTTCAACAATCGAAAACGAATTTGGAACGAATCGACCTCTTCGCTGAGTGATACGACATTGCGATGCTCGATACCGGATATCTTCGCTCCTTTTGAACTTTCCAGGTTGAACGTGATTTTGGATTTGCGAATCCCTGGCAGAGAGGTTCGCATTCATGCGAAAAAACGGGATGGTTCAATGGAATTACTGAAGGTGCTCGAAAGTCCTGTTGGGCGGCAGGAGATCGAAATTCAATCGGCAGAATTCTTGCATCAGGACCCGTCAGATGTTCTCACATTGCACATTCATGTTGGAGCGATCCAGGATGTGATCGCGCAAGAAATGAATGCAGACAATTCAAGCTGGAAAATTGAACGAGTTCAGTTTGAAGGCTGGGCCAAATCTCAATAAGAAGTGCGAAGCGACAAGCGAGTTTTCAAGTGCCACACAGACACTCCTGATACGAAGTAGATGAAATGATTCAAGAAGAACCGATGGTTGTGATCGAACATGTGACCAAGAAATATGGTTCGTTCGTCGCACTGGATGACCTTTGCTTGACGTTGAATCGTGGGGAAATTCTAGGGTTTATTGGCCCCAACGGAGCAGGCAAAACAACAACCATCAAAATTCTCGTCGGACATTCTCGACCAACATCTGGAACTGCAAAAATCAATGGAGTCGATTGTACTCAGGGTGCTAGCAAAATTAAAAAACTGGTCGGGTATATGCCGGACATCTTCGGTTCGTACGACAACATGAGAGTCAGTGAATACCTGGACTTTTTTGGTGCGGCGTTCGGGATGCGCAGGAAGCAACGGCGCCTGCGCATTGCAGAAGTGATGGAGATTACCGGGGTCACTCACATGAAAGATCTTTTCGTCGAAAGCCTGAGCCATGGAATGCAACAACGTGTCGGGATCGCACGGACACTGCTCCACGACCCGGAACTGATCATTCTCGACGAACCGGCAAATGGACTCGATCCCAGAGCGCGCATTGAAATGCGACAGCTTCTTCTGGACCTCGCAGGCCGAGGGAAGACGTTGATCGTCACCAGTCACATTCTTCCAGAGTTGTCCAGAATTTGCAATAAAATCGCCATCATCAGCCATGGCATACTTCGAGCCGATGGTCCGATAGAACAGATTCTTCGTCAGGTGAACCAGAAGCGTGTTTGGGAAATCATTCTGACTGATGTTGAAAAACTAGATTCGCTGCAAAAGTTTTTGAGTGAGCATCTGGAAGACGAGGCTTCCCTGAAACCCTCAGAGGCGGAGATGACAATTCGCTTCCAAAGCAGTGCTAATGATGAAGAAGTGCAAAAAATACTCAGTCTCATCGTTGCTCAGCAATTTCCTGTTGTTCAGCTTCGCGAAGTACAAACCGATCTAGAAGATACGTTCATGACGGTCACTCAGGAGGGTGCGAGCCAGAAAGTGAGTCTGGAAGGTTCTGAATCCGAAGAAGGAAAGGTGCACGCATGAATCCAGTGACTCAGCGAGAATTTATCAGCACATTTCGCTCCGTACGATCACTTGCCCTGCTCCTGATTCCTGCTGTTCTGACTTCGGTACTCATCGTTTTTCAGTGGCCGGCGGACTCAGTTGTGGCACAGTCTGGAAACAAATCGTTGCAAGTTTTTGCGATGTTTGGTTATGGACTTGGTGCGATTCTCTGCCTGCTCACACCAGTGAACCCTGCTGTCTCATTAGTGAAAGAAAGAATTCAAGGAACGCTGGAACTATTGTTTCACACTCCTTTATCTCGAGTTCGAATTTACATCGGCAAACTTTCGGGAGCAATATTACCATTGGGGCTCTCGTTGCTGATGACTCTTCCCGCCGCTGCCGCTTGTTACGCGATGGGCGGGATCACATTCGGACGTCATTTAGGCCCGTTGTACCTTGTCCTGATTCTTGGGGCAGTGCAACTCTCGTCGATCTCGTTAGCTGTGAGCAGCTACAGCAAAAATATCGATTCCGCAGTTCGCTCGGCGTACGCCTGGATGTTGCTTTTGGTTGTCGGCGTGTTGGGGCCGTATCAGGTTTTTCAAGGATCTGAAAATCAGACGAAAGTATTCGTCTCCGACTGGCTTCGCCACCTTTCTCCATTACCAGCCCTCATGGAAGTTCTGGGACATGCTGACATTGCTGGTCATGGGATGATCTCGACATCAAGCAGTTTGGTTCGTTACTGCATTGTGAGTTGCCTCTCGATCCTTATTCTCGGCCTGATCACCGGACAACGACTTCATATTCGGATTTTTGACGAGTCACGCGCATCTGGAGTGATGACAGAAGATCGCTCTTCACTGCAGCGTCTCCTGCGACGTCTCTTCTTTCTTGTTGATCCACAACGACGTTCATGGAGTATCGGGAACTGGACCAATCCGGTTCTTGTCAAAGAGTTTCGATGCAGGAAATTTGGCCGGGCAAGTTGGATTCTTCGATTGATCGCAATCTGCGCTGTCTCATCAATTGCACTGACCTATTTCGCTGCATCTGGGGTTCAGAACTGGACGGTCGAAATGATCGGCGGCTTGCTGGTCGTTTTGCAAATGTCATTGATTATCCTACTTGCCCCCGGGATGTCTGCCGGTTTGATTGCCAGTGAGATCGAATCCGGTGGCTGGACGATGCTGCGAATAACGCCTCAATCTTCATTCTCGATCGCCATCGGAAAACTGCTGAGTGTCGGCTGGACAATGCTTCTGGTTTTACTCGCCACTCTCCCTGGCTACGTGATCATGATTTACTTGAAACCAATCCTGGAACAGCAAGTTCTGATGGTGGTTGCCAGTTTGCTCTTGGCGACAGTTTTTACCGTGACTGTCAGTGCCGCCATTGGTTCATGCTTTCGGAAAAATACACCTGCCACAATCACATCGTATTCAATTCTTACTTCGCTGACCGCGCTGCCGATTCTTATCTGGATTGGGCGGGATGCTCCATTTGGATTTCGAATTGTCCAGAACGCATTATTGGTGAATCCGATGTCCGCCGCTCTTTCAATCATGCGAACCACGGGCTTTGAAGACTATCAATTAGTCCCTGGAAACTGGTATTTCCTCGCAGCTGGCTCCGTTGTGGGGCTAGGCGTGTTTTGGTTTCAAATTCATCGACTCACTCAACCTGATTAAGCCGGGATAATGATCAACACTCGAAGCAAGATGAAATTGCCTCAGCGATGCTCTGCAGGAATCACAACTCTACTGATGACAACAAGCTTGTTTTTCATCGTTGGAAGCACGGTGGCTTTCGGTGAAGAGAGCATCGTCCCAACTGGTCCTCGCACGTTTTTTTATATTGAGCGGGAACCTGCATACGAAGTTTGCGAAGTCGAAACGGTTTACGACCCACGACTCGTTCCCCTTTGGCTACAGGCCATTGACCACGGTGAACGTGAACTTCTTTGCAAAAGCGCTGAAGCATTTGTGATTGCCAAGAAGTTGGGGTACTCTGATGTCAATGAACGTGTTGCCGAGAAACTCCTTGAAGCATTTGAAAAGACAGAAGATGCAATTAGCAAGCGTTCTTTGGGAATTGCCCTCGTCGAGTTGGACTATTCAAAAGCAGCAAATGCCTTCGAGAAGGCCTTCACTGAAACGGACTATCAACTCTGTTCGATTTTGGAACCTGCACTTGGAACCTGGAAACACTCATCGACGATCACACGGAACCTGGAGAGGCTCAACAACAAAGAGACACTCGTTCCGTGGAAAAAACTCGCCATTCAGGTCTTGATGAATGCACGCGAAGTCAGTGCTAAGAGTCCGTTGGTCGGCATCGTGACGAATCAACGCGAACGAATCGACCTCCGACTGGCTGCAGCTAAGGCGTTAGGGACAACTTTTTCTACCGGGTTGGTGAAAGTGGCTGATGAACTCAGCCTGCGAAACAGAGAGGATGATCCATTCTCGCAGTTGTTGGCTGTTGAGGTGATCCAACTGGACAATTCAGAACCTGCAATTCAGCTCGTGCAAAGATGGGTGGTCTCCACGCAGACCACTGTGCAGTCCAAATCGCTGGAACATCTACAGCGAAACAATCCTCAGCTCGCTGCCAACTACGCTCTGGGCGAGAAAACTAAGAATCACTTTGCAGTGACTCACCCGAACTCGAACGTTCGTCGTATTTTGATCGAAACATGCTTCCAAATCACGAGTTTGGAAACGGTTGTCACGCTCGCTTCATTTCTGGATGACCCGCATCCGCAGAATCGTCAACTTGCCGCAGACGCCCTCTATGCATTGGCTCAGAAGGACGACGAGTTCAAAGTCGCTGTGGTGGAGCAAATCCAGGCTGGACTACAGCACTCCTCTTGGAGGGTACTCGAAAGATCTGCGATTCTGGCGCCGTACCTGTCGATGGAATCGACTCACGAGCAAATGATTGCCTTGTTGAAATTTGAGCGGAAAGAAGTCGGTGCGGCAGCAGCTTTTGCGTTGAAGAAGTTTGATCTGAAAGCAACGCTCCCGGCTGCGCTCTCGCAGTTGATTGAGAATATCAACGCGACATTTCTTCTGAATGACGATCAGGAAATTCACGACTATGAATTCAGGTGTCTGCAAACCCAACATCTGTGCGAATTTATGGGCCGCCAACGTTATCCGGAAGCTGACGCATCTTTTCGGGAGTTCATTCCCAAGTCGCAAGAAGATGGGAAAATTATACAACACCCTCGTTCGCGAGGCATCGCGATTTGGGCGATAGGACGACTTCATGAAGATGGTCGTGACCAGGATTTGGCCAACCTGTTAAGAGGTCGGCTGACAGATCTCAATGCCCTGATGCCGGAGTTCGGTGAAGTTCGGCTCGGCTCGGCGTATGCATTGGGCTGGATCGGAGATGATTCTGCCGTTTCAGACCTAAAACAATTTTCCGGGCGAGGTGCTCCAGGCAGAGAGATTGCGACGGCATGCGCCTGGGCGGTTGAGCATCTGACTGGTGAAGAAATCCCGCTCTCTTCGCCAGTCAAGGAGTTGAAGAATTACGACTGGTTTCTGAGACCATCGACCGAGTACGATCCCTCGGCTGCGCCATTTTGAAGAGAGTCGTTTGCATTAGAGAAACTCGAAAGTTCGTCGCCCAGCGACACGGCCTGTTATTCAATTCTCCTGTCTCCACCTTTACTCTTCGATGAACTGAAATCTCGGCACCGTTTGTCCGTCGATGGTGACCTGTTCGGCGAACATTGCTTTCGGCCGAACCCACAATCCACGCTCTCCGTAGTCCTGTCGGTAGACGACCATTTCTTCCAGCGTTTCGCTGTGCTGGGCGACTTCGAGGACGATGTAATCGTTCCCTTTGTAATGTCGATATCGTCCCGGTTCGATTTGTTCGTTCATGTTTATTTGTTCGTCATTTATCGCACAGTAGAAATGTGCGTCTAAAGTTTTTAGTTTCTATTTTGAGACTGTGTATTGAATTCCGGACGTATCGCTGCCGACAGCGATACGTCCGCTTCCGCGACAATCATCTTTTTTGTTGCAGGATCCACTTGCGGAAAGAAGTTTGCCGTTTCGTACGCCGACAATTCCGAGGGAGCAGTCGAATTCGAAACGTCCGATCATTTTGAACTTTGCGTCAGTGACGAGCAAAATCTTTGGAGTCCCGTAACAGCCGAACCACCAGCGATTATTTGCGAAAGCAGCTGTCTGTATTCCTAAAAGCGTATGTCCACTTGCGATGACATGCTTTTTGATGAATTTAAACTCCTGATCGTATTCGTAAGCGTAATTTTCCTGAACACCATCTGGTAGTCCACCAACGACAAAGAAGTTGCCATCCTGGACGCTCATTCCACCGGCACCATGGAAGACTTCTTGAGTTTCATGCTTCGCAACGAACGACAAATCACTCGCGTTGTAAACATACACCCACGAATCGGCATTCCCTTGGGGGTCATTAAATTTCCCTAAATTGACTGCCACGTACAGCTTTCCATCGAGATGGCAAAGATCCC
The DNA here is from genome assembly GCA_030626405.1 of Planctomicrobium sp. Lineage (GTDB taxonomy): Bacteria > Planctomycetota > Planctomycetia > Planctomycetales > Planctomycetaceae > Thalassoglobus. The sequence continues at coordinate 716 of DAOUPA010000055.1, read as the reverse complement.
CATGATGATTCACAACCGGAATTTGATTCAGCTTCTTTCCTTTCAAGTCGGTCTTCACAAGTTGTGTCGTAAAACTCCAGTAGATCGCGTCATCGTCAACGCAAATCCCTTGCAAGTGATGCGCGTAGCTGCCTTCGCATTTGATATTTTTAGCGATTTGAAATTGTTCTATTGGCTCATCGGCAGATGCTGCTGACTTAGCCAGCGGGATCGATGCACAGATGAACGATGAGAGTATTAGGTATTTCATTGATAATGGCTTTGCTTCTTGAACCGTCAGGAGTGTTCGACTTTCACTGTAATTAGGGCAACGAGCGTACTATACCGCTCATATCTCATCGCGTCAGGCGAGTCGATTCCATGGCCTAGAGTTGAGAGTAGCAGAAAACTGAGCGTGAGCGTTCTTGGGTAGGAAAGTCCTTCGGACAATTTCGGGGGGACCAATTGAGTCCTGCGCCGGGCGTGGTAGAATGGTCTCTCTTTTGAACGATTCAATTCTCGCTGATTCCTCTTATTTGCTGAACCGGTAAGCGGTTACGGAGAACCATGAGCGCGCCTCCTTTTGCACATTTGCATTGTCATACACATTATTCGCTTTTGGACGGGGCGAATAAAATTCCGGAAGTGATTGCGAAGGTTAAAGAGCAGGGGATGAATGCCTGTGCGATTACGGACCATGGGAATCTGTATGGGGCGTTGGAGTTTTATCAGACCTG
>DAOUPA010000392.1 GCA_030626405.1 Planctomicrobium sp. | reverse complement strand
TCGATTATCCAGTATCTCAAGCCGCCCTTGCAACAGTTCGCGCCGACGCGAATCCTGTCGCGGAACGCTTTGAGATGTATTTGGACGGAAGCGAAATCTGCAACGGCTATCAGGAACTCACCGATCCACAAGAGCTGCGACAGCGGATGCAATCGCAAAACGAAAAACGAACAGCAGCCGGGAAACGGGAATTACCAGTTGAGAGCCAACTCTTACAAGCAATGGAGAAGTCACCTCTCCCAGAATGTTCCGGAGTCGCGCTCGGCTTCGACCGCCTCGCCATGATCAGCCTTGGTCAGTCTTCGCTCAAGGATGTGATGGCGTTTCCTTTCGACGAAGCGTAACGTGTCTCGCACACTCGTTAGAAGAATTCATCATCCGCGAGCAAATCTTTTTCGGAGAGCAGTCGGTGACCCTGGTCTTTCAGGATTGAACCGGCTTGGTCAATATCGTCAACGTAGACCGCAATCGCTCCACGTCCGTTTCGCCTGTAGAGGAGGGGATACGTGTAGCTGATGTTAATTTCTGCCGAGAGAAGCGCCAGGAAGATTGAGACGAACGGTCGCTGATCGTCTGGAAGTTCTACGCCGAGAATGTCATTTTCGATAAAATTCAAACCAGCAAGTTCAAAACTTTCGCGGGCACGGTCTGTCTCATCCACCATAATTCGAGCGACGGCGAAGTCGACAGTGTCGACGACACTCAGTGCGACAATTCGCAGATCGTGTTGTTCGATTTGCTTGAGTAACTGGTGCAGACTCCCGACGTGATTCTCCATGAAAACACAAAACTGACGCAAACAGGGCCAGTCACGTCCGTGAAGTGTGATCGGTTCAATCGGAATGTCATCTTCGAAACCAGACGGCATCAGTTCACTCCTGCCTCTTGCATTGGAATTTTGCTATACCACGATTGATTGAGGTTGCCGCGTTCTGCCCCGCGGGACGATACTGTGCTGAATGCGACAATCTTAAACGTGGGCACTGTAAAAGGTTAGAGAAACACAAAAGTTCGGTCAAATCCAATTCTCACAGAACACAGGCGCAGCATGATCAAGACGATACTCTTCGATCTGGGAAATGTGTTAATGAAGTTCTCTCACGAACGTATGTGCAAACAAATCGCCGCTGCGTTTCAGGTAAACACTGAACAAGTAAGTGAGCTTATCTTCAGCACTGACCTCCATTTACAATTTGAAAACGGAATGCTCACTGAAAAACAGTTTCACCAAACCCTGGAATCGATGCTTGGCAGCCGATGCAGCATTGACGTGCTGAAACGTGCGACGGGAGACATCTTCGAACTTGATACCGACATGCGAGATGTCGTTGACCAATTGAGAAAGCAAAACTTCCGACTGGTCTTGCTTTCGAACACATGCGTGACTCATTTCGATTGGATTCAGAGCCAGTTCGATTTACTGAAACAGTTCGATGATTTCGTTCTCTCCTATGAAGTCGGAGCAAGTAAACCGGAAGTTGCCATTTTTGAAGCCGCGCTTCAGAAAATCCAATGCACGCCCGCGGAGTGTTTCTACACCGACGACATCAGCGCCTACGTGGAAGTCGGGCGACAACACGGATTCAATGCGGAAATTTTCACATCGGCAGAGCAATATCAACAGCATTTACTCAAATACGGTGTGGTCCTGGCTTAGCAAGAACTCGCATCACGCATTCGTGGAGACGTCATCGTACGTTCGCCAGAAGTTTTTGATCGAAGAGAGTTTTCGGGCCACGAAGTTTTCTTTCTTAAGTTGAACTGGTTGCCCAATCTCGTCTGAGATCGTTTGTTCGATCATCGAAATTGATGGTTCTCCTGCAGGCAGCGCGACCTTGTTCAACTCTGTTGGCTGCAAGTTGCCATATTGTCCAGGTGGATAGAAAAGTGATCCATTTTGGAAATCAACTGCGAACGCAATCACACCGGGTACAAAGAAAAAGACCAATCCGATGGCATCCATTCCAGCCACGGTCCAATCAACATCATCGAACCCACCACGAGGTTGTCCCATACGCTCAGGATAGAGAATTGTCCCGCAACCAGTCGCTGAGATCGTCAGAACCGTCGCTGTGGAGTAGCTAAAAAACTGACGCCGCGTCAAATGAGAACTCATGTGAAATCCTTGTCACCGTTCAATAATCTGCTGAGTCTCGATTATTTCGATTCCAATCATTCCCGCTAGATGAGCTCTGTCATTTCGGACCCAAGCGGCAGATACTGCTTGTCCGTTGCCGTTCACATTGATACAGCATTATGATGCGTGCTGCGGTGTGAGACGGAATTCCGACCGCATCGCTTTATTCAGCGGCACATTCACTCGACATCTTCCCAGCTCAATAACGCATCGCGTTTCGCTATTACGAACTGACAGGAACCTCACGCACATGAAATTTTCTCACACCCTGATCGCATTATCCTTGGTAATCGGCCTTCATTCAGCTGCCAATGCCGAAGAGGGCAAATGGGTTTCGCTCTTCAATGGCAAAAACCTCGATGGCTGGACGCCGAAGATCAAGGGCTACGAATTGGGCGAGAACTACGCGAACACGTTTCGTGTTGTCGATGGTCTGATGACAGTCTCCTACGATGGCTACGACAACTTTGACCGCAAATTCGGACACATCTTCTACAAAGACAAATTTTCGAACTACCGATTCCGTGTCGAATATCGTTTCACTGGTGATCAATGCCCTGGTGGCGAAGGCTGGGCGTTACGCAATAGTGGAGTCATGGTTCATGGCGAAGACCCAAAAGAGATGGGAAAAGACCAGGACTTCCCAACATCCATCGAAGTGCAAATACTCGGTGGAGACGGCGACCACAAGAGGACAACCTCGAATCTATGTACGCCTGGTACCAATGTCGTCATGAAAGACAAGCTGATCAAAAAACATTGCATCAGTTCAACTTCAAAAACTTATCACGGTGATCAATGGGTCACCGCTGAAATTGAAGTCCGAGGCAATGAAGTCATCAAACACTTGATCGACGGAAAAGTTGTGCTCGAATACACCAAGCCACAGCTTGACGAAAGAGATGAACATGCAAAAGAACTCGCTGAGAAGCACGGTGGCGTTATGCTCAGCGGCGGCACGATTTCGCTTCAGTCGGAAAGCCATCCGATCCAGTTTCGCAAAGTCGAAATCATGGTCCTCGACGATTAGTCACTAGATCCATCAGTTCGCATCACTACGACCTTAAACTCCAAACAGAATTTCGTCAGGGAAAACATGCTCTTACGACTGACCAGTTTCGTGTTCATTTTGATTCAACTTGCATTGCCAGTTGAATCGGGTGAAGTGACTCAGTTTCGTGGGTCCAATGGCGATGGCATCGCGACTGAAACGAAGGCTCCGGCTTCGTTTTCCGAAAAGCAGAACATCACCTGGAAAACCGAAATCCCCGGCAAAGGTTGGTCCTCACCGGTTGTCGCCGAGGGCAAGTTGTGGCTCACGACAGCCGTTGAAGATTATCCAACCGATGAAGAACGCAAGGCGATGCTGACGAAGGCGGGGGATGACCCAAAGTTTTTCAAGGAACTCGCAATTGCGAAATCAGTTTCGATCAAACTTCTGCAAATCGATATGCAGTCAGGGAAATTGGAGAAATCCATCGATCTGGTTCAGATTGATGCCCCGAAGACGATTCATAAAACAAACAGCTACGCCACGCCCACTCCCGTGATTGATGGTGACAACATCATATGCCATTTCGGGACGTACGGGACATTTTGTGTGAATCGCAGTGACTTCTCGATTGTCTGGCAGCGACAAATTCCTCTGAATCATGGCGTTGGTCCTGGCAGTTCTCCTTTCGTCATTCACGACCTTCTTGTATTGATTTGCGATGGTGTCGATAAGCAGTATGTCACAGCCTTAAACAAATTCACCGGAGAGCCTGTCTGGAAGACAGATCGTCCAGAATTGGATGCCGCCACTGGTCAACTCAAGAAAGCATTTGATACGCCAATTTCCGTCGTTGATCGCCTCGGACGTGAACAGTTGATCTGCATGGGCGCACATTGGGTCATCGCTTACGAACCAGAGACCGGCGAAGAAATCTGGAAAGTCCGCCACGGCAAAGGCTTTTCTGTCGTCCCACGTCCGGTCCTTGGACACGGCATGGTTTACATTTCCACTGGTTTCGGAAAAGCACAACTCTGGGCGATTCGCATTGATGGAACCGGAGACGTCACCAAAACTCATGTTGCCTGGAAAGAGAAACGAAACATTCCGACCAAGCCCTCTCCTCTACTTGTCGGAGATCGAATCTACGTCATGGGAGACACCGGGATCGCGACCTGTTTCGATGCCATCGATGGGGCCACGCTCTGGACAGAACGCGTTGGCGGCAACTATTCCTCCTCACCTCTGTTTGCCGATGGAAAGATCTACTTCGCTAACCACGACGGAGTCGTCACGGTGATTGCCCCTGGAGACGAGTATCAAGAGCTTGCTGAAAACCAGTTGGACGGTCAAATCATGGCAACGCCGATCGCCATCGACGATTCCCTCTTCATCCGCACCGACACCAGCCTGTACCGAATCAATGCGGAAGACTCTTCATCCAGCAACGGCCGAAAAGTTTCTGATCGAAAGTAGATAGAGTGCAGTGAAGCTAGCCGTCGAGAACTATTAATTTGTGTAAGCAAACTGAACTGCAATCCAACCTACACGACGCTCTCCCCCTCACTCTTCTTCCGCTTCGAGTCGAACAAAACAGCTTGTGCATTTGGCACTCGTCTAAATCGGAGACGGCCCACCCAAGAATGCATTTAGGAAACACCATGTCAGGCACTTTCTTCTGCCGAGTTACACAGATCTTGGTCGTGACGAGCACTCTTTGGATCAACTTGTCATCGGTCTCAGCAGAGCCACAACAAGTGGCTTTGCTTGGTAGATCGATCAGAACATTTGGTGTGTTACCCGAGAACAGTGCTGCCGAGAACGGCAAGAACCTGCAGGCAGCCATCGATTGGGCAGCACCACGTGGAGCGGCTTTGTTTGTTGAGCCAACAGAAAACCCGTACCGGGTGAGCGGAGGCGTAGTGCTGAAACAGAACGTCTCATTGATCGGTGTTCACGGACCAGTGGGGCGTGGAACACGACACCCCCAGAAGCAACAGCCAGTCGGCAGCGTCTTCGCAATCGAAGATGAATCGGCTCCGTTCCTAACTGTCGAGTCTGCGACGCAAGTTCGCGGAATTCAGTTCTGGTATCCACGTCAACCTGTCAGCGATGGTTCCTTGATCATTGAGTATCCACCGACAATTCAGGTTTCTAAAACCAAAGGAGCGCAAGGCGTCACGCTTTCTTGCCTGACGTTCTTTGGCGAATACATGGCGATGGACTTTGCGGCAAGTCGAGAACACATCTGCGAGCAAATTCTCATGGAACATTGCTACGGTTACCCTTTAAGCGGCACTTTCATCCGCATCGACTACTGTTTCGACATCCCCCGAATCTTGCACTGTCATGTCAATCCTGCCAATCGCCGTTTCATTGATGGCGGGCATGGTCGAGGTGTCATCGATGCCGTCATGACCAAAAAGTCATTCTGTTATGAAATCGACCATACAGACAACGCTCAATTGATCGATGTTTTCACGTTCGGAACGTGGGGTGGAATCTCGTTGGGAGCAGCTTCATACGGTCAATTGACCAATTTCAACCTCGACTGTGTTTGTGTCGGCATCCACAAGAAAGGAGACAGCGAATTCAATCGCAACTGGCAAATCAGTCAGGGATCAATCATCGCCAATGCCGGTGCTCCCTTGGAGGATATCCATCCACTCATCATCGAAGGTCGCGGACACACGGCGTTGACGAACGTTGAATGTTTCTCCGGCGGAAACGGAGCCCTGACAAATGTCGGGCAATCGCAGGACTTCCTGCTTGTTCGCGGCAACGAAGTATTGACCATCAGCCTGATCGGTTGCCGCATGCGAAACTATGCCGCCGACGAACCGATCACCCTGCAAAACCCTCGCGCTTTGATCCAGGCCTATGCCTGTGTCGACAAGCATCAACAACCTTACAACAAAACACATTTACCGAAGTAGACACCTTAACTATTTTTGCTGGACAAGGTCTTGATCGCTCTCAAAATGCTATTGATTTACGTCAGCCTACCGATTTTGTAAATTGGTGCCATCACCTAAGACAGGTCGAGCGTACTATGTGTGTCTAACAGGATGAATTGATTGATTTCAGGAGCGGGAAATGATCGAGACGCCGTTGATAAATCCAGGCAAACGGTCTCAAACAACGAGGGAGAAAAACCGGTTTGGACTAACACTGATTGAATTCATCGTCGTCATTGCAATCATTGGGGCATTGATTGCCCTGCTGCTTCCGGGAGTTCGTAGTTCCAGGGGTGCCGCGCGGCGTTCGCAATGCAAGAACAACCTCAAGCAAATCGCGATTGCGATTCATAATTACGAAGATGAATATCAGTCTCTGCCGCCTGCGTATACTGTCGATGCAGACGGACAGCGTCTGCACAGTTGGCGGACCCTCATCCTGCCGTACATGGACCAAAAGGCCCTGTACGAGACAAT
>DAOUPA010000235.1 GCA_030626405.1 Planctomicrobium sp. | reverse complement strand
TCTATTGAACCACGAACTCTGCAACTCATCGCAGGGTTTTCAAAGTTGGAAAATCTGAGTCTTTATTTAAGACACGGACAAGAATCTGATTCGCGGACTTCGAAAATCACTCATTCAGACCTCGCCTTGCTCGCTAAGTTAAAAAATCTTCGAAGTCTTTCGTTAACGTTACCCAACTTTCATCCAAGAGCGTTTTCAGCGTTGCGGTTACTCCCTGAACTTCAAAGTCTCTCCTTGGACAACGATGAACTCGAAGACAAGGACATCTTCTTTTTGAAGGACTTAAAAAAACTTGAAACGCTCAGCTTAAGAAAAAACCATCTGACAGATGCTTCCCTGGAAGTGCTGAAGAAATTGCCATCGTTGTGGAACGTCGATTTCCAACTTAATCAGATTAGCACAGAAAAACTCGAACAATTTGAATCCGTTTTGAGAGACCGCCATGCCGCAACTTTTGCTGAGAGAAAAGAATCTTCACGAAATGCAGGTCGTTAATTTGTCAATATCTTTGACTTCAAAGATGTGCCTGACAGTCACATAAATCCTTTCGGTTCGTGGAGTTAAATGAGCCAACGCGTCCCCTTTCACAAAAACCGGTCTTGTCAGAAATCGCTTCTTCGCGATAATGGGTAAGTAGAGAGTCTTCATCTCTCGGTTCTGAGCAGGGATCGATGAGTCGGTTTGCTGTTCGATACCGTTCCTTTGGCAATCCAGTCGTTGGCGACGGACGCTGCTTTCGTCCATGCCGCAGGTTTTTTAGTGCCCGCGGGTAAAATTGTCTCGTTCCTCACGGTATTCTCCCGCGAGGCTGAACGCGGCATTGTTATCCAATGGTTCTATGACTCCCCCCCTCCTTCGATCATGGGCGAGAGGCTCCTGTGCAGGTACGAAAAACGCACAATGCTAATTACTGGAACAGGAGGATGTCCCATGTCGATTGGTCAATCATTGCTGTCTAAGTTTTCTGCTAAACAAGACGCCGAGCAGTTTCGTCAGAATAACTGGCAAGGGTCGTTTTCCGAGTACCTAGATTTGGTCAAAGCGAACCCGGCCGTTTCGCGTACGGCATACCAGCGCATGTACGACATGATCATCGCGGAAGGGACGTATCCTGTCGAAGGTCGCAAAGACTTCACTCGGTATACCTTCTTTGACGATCCTCACAACGATGGCGAAGACGCAATTTTCGGCCTGACGCGTTCCTTGATGGAACTGGTCAATGTGTTTCGTTCCGCCGCGTTGAAGTACGGTACGGAACGCCGCGTTCTTTTATTGCATGGTCCTGTCGGAAGTTCGAAATCAACGATTGCCAGACTTTTGAAACAGGGGATCGAACGTTACAGCCGTTCAGACGCAGGTGCTCTCTATACGTTTGGTTGGAAAGAAGAAGATGGCTCCATCACGTGGGATCCGATGAACTGCGATCCGTTGCTGCTCATTCCTCACGCATCGCGCGAAGAATTGTGCAAAGAGCTGAATGAGAGCCGCATGGATGAGACTTACCCAATTGAAATCGACGGCGATGTCTGTCCGCTTTCTCGATTCTACTTTCAGGAACGTTTACGCGATGCCGACGGAGACTGGACTAAGGTTCTGGATTCGGTTGTTGTGAAACGAATTTTCCTTTCCGAGCAAGACCGAATCGGCATTGGAACATTCCAGCCGAAAGATGAGAAGAATCAGGATTCGACCGAACTGACCGGCGACATCAACTATCGCAAGATCGCGGAGTATGGTTCTGAATCAGACCCGCGTGCATTCAATTTTGATGGAGAATTTAACGTCGCGAATCGTGGGGTCATTGAGTTTGTTGAAGTCCTGAAACTTGATGTTGCGTTTCTTTATGACCTCCTTGGCGCTTCGCAAGAACACAAAATCAAGCCAAAGAAGTTCGCTCAGACCGATATCGACACCGTCATCATCGGTCACACAAATGAACCTGAATACAAGAAGTTGCAATCCAATGAATTCATGGAAGCGCTGCGCGACCGGACAATCAAAATCGATATTCCGTATGTCACGACACTCAGCGAAGAAGTAAAAATTTACAACAAGAGTTACAATCAGGCACGCGTGCGCGGCAAGCACATCGCTCCGCATACACTTGAAGTCGCCGCCATGTGGGCACTGCTGACTCGCCTGGAACAGCCCAAGCACCATGGGCTGACGCTGCTGCAAAAAATGAAACTCTACAACGGCAAGACGCTGCCGGGTTTCACTGCGGAGAATGTGAAGCAATTGCGGAAGGAAGCGAAGCACGAAGGACTGGAAGGAATTAGTCCGCGTTACGTTCAGGATAAAATCTCCAACGCTCTGGTGGTCAACACGCTCGCCACGAGCCTCAATCCGTTTATGGTGATGAACGAACTCGATTCCGGGTTGCGACACCACTCACTCATTGGCAGCGAAGAAATTCGAGAGCACTACCGCCAACTCGTTTCAGTCGTCAAAGAAGAGTACACGGACATCGTCAAGAACGAGGTTCAGCGCGCGATTGCCGCCGACGAAGATGCCTTGACTCGACTGTGCGGAAATTACATCGACAACGTCAAAGCGTATACGCAGCACGAAAAAGTTAAAAACGCATTCACCGGCGAAGATGAACAACCGGACGAACGCCTGATGCGGTCTATCGAAGAAAAAATTGATATCCCAGATTCGCGAAAAGACGACTTCCGCCGCGAGATTATGAATTACATCGGAGCTTTGGCGATTGATGGTAAACAGTTCGATTTCAAAACGAACGAGCGGTTGCAGAAAGCCCTTGAAATGAAGCTGTTCGAGGACCAGAAAGATACAATTAAACTCACAAGTCTGGTCTCTCAGGTCGTCGACAAGGACACACAGGAGAAAATTGATATCGTCAAGGCGCGGCTCATCCGCAATTATGGATATAATGACGAATCGGCAACCGATGTGCTTCAATATGTCGCCAGTATCTTTGCTCGCGGCGATGTGAAAGACGAAGGTTGATTTTTTTTCTCGCAAGTGTGCTACAATGGACAGAGGTCTTCTTTTGACCGATCCCTCCACTTAGCCCACCTGCCGAATCATGCCTTCCTACCGCCACACGATGATGGCCTATGCTATCTTGTTATTTTCACTACCTTCTTATTGGGGGTCGCCCTGTTTCGCGGAGACGGACGATCAGGTTCATTTTTTCGAATCGAAGGTCCGACCGCTTCTCGCCGAACATTGTTTCGAGTGTCACAATGCGAAGAAAAAACAGGGAGACTTACGTCTCGACCGCAAACAGTTCGTCTTCGAAGAAGGCGCCGCCGGAACAGCTGTGGTTCCCAACAAACTGGACGAAAGTCGTTTGTGGGAAGTGATTCAGTACGACGAACTTGACACGCAAATGCCGCCGACTGGCAAATTGCCTGAGAGCAAAATTGCGATATTGAAGAAGTGGATTGAATCCGGTGCATACTGGCCGGATGAAGCACCTGTCGGAGCAATCGCCGGTGAAGCCGGAATCCCCCTGAAAGCTGATGGAAGCATTGACTTTGAGAAAGCGATCGAACATCACTGGGCTTACCAAACGGTCGCGGAGCCACCAGTTCCAACTGCCGAAGGGGTCTCTTCGCCTATCGACCGATTCATCCTTGCCAAGCTGCACGAGAAAAAACTGTCACTGAGCGCGCCTGCTACGAAACAACACTTGATTCGGCGTTTGTCGTTTGATCTGCGCGGACTTCCACCATCTTTTCAGGAAGTTCAGGATTTCGAAAACAACGCCAGTGATGCGGCGTACTCTGAACTCGTCAATCGTTATCTCGCAGATCCAGCTTATGGTGAGCGCTGGGGGCGTTACTGGCTTGACCTTGCTCGGTACGCCGACACCAAAGGGTATGTCTTTACGGAAAACAGATTCTATCCCTACTCATACACCTACCGAGATTATGTCATCAATGCTTTCAATGCCGACAAGCCTTACGATTCTTTTTTAATGGAGCAACTCGCCGCAGATCACTTGGGATATCCGGAGAATGATCCTCGATTGTCCGCGCTTGGTTTCTTGACAATTGGTCCGCGTTTCCTCAATCGGACTCCCGACATTATTGACGACCGAATTGACGTTGTCACACGCGGCTTGATGGGGATGACAATGGGTTGTTCGCGCTGTCACGATCACAAATTCGACCCCATTCCAACCACCGATTATTACTCTTTGTACGGCGTTTTCAACAGTTGCTTCGAGCCAAAACTTCCACCGCTTCGTGGAGAACTCGACACGAATGCGCCTGGGCACACAGAGTTTGCAGCGGAACTCGCGAAACGTGAAAATGCGTTGAAGGAATACGTTCAAAAAACTCATGCCGAACTATTAGGAAAAGCTCGCGCCCACTTGGATGACTATTTCCCAGCGGCTGTGAAATCCATGGGCGTGCTTCCTACAGATCTCAAACTGACGCCAAATCACGGACCGCCAAGAACTCGACTGACGTTGCACTGGAAAAATACGATCTTGAAAATGGCGAAAGCGAACAATCCGGTCTTCATTCCGTCCGCACGTTTGTTAGCACTCAAAGGGGATCAGTTTACGAAGCAGTTGCCGCAAATTCTTGATGAACTCTCTGCCAATGAAAATATTCCGAAAATCCTGAGAGAGGCTCTGCGAAGCACTGAACTGAAATCCAAAATCGATGTCGTGAATGTTTACGTCAACGTGCTCACGAGTGTTCGTGATGAATGGAAAGCCTTGAAAGCAGAAGACGCAAACGCAACGGAATTAAGCGATCCAGACAAGGAAAAAGTTCGTCGCGTGTTATTCGGTACAGGCTCTCTCTCCGATCTTGACGCCGGGGAAACTTCGCCCTTATTTGAAAGAGACAATCGGGGCAAAGTGACTGGTTTCAAAAAGAAGATCGATGAATGGTACGCAACATCACCAAACGCGCCTCCGCGTTCGATGGTTCTGCTTGATAAAGAAAAGCCAACAGAGCCAGTCGTCTTCGTGCGAGGGAATATTGGTCGCAGAGGTGATCGCGTTCCGCGTCGAGGACCACAGATCTTGAATCCCAGTTCAGAGGCGACTTTCACCGAAACAAGCGGGCGAAAAGAATTGGCGGAACAGATTGTTTCGAAACAGAATCCACTGACAGCGCGGGTGATCGTCAACCGGATTTGGAAGTATCACTTCGGAACCGCACTGGTCGAGACGACCAGCGACTTCGGGTCACGAACAGAATCTCCCATTCATCGAGAGCTACTCGATTATCTGGCGTGGAGTCTGATGCACCAGCACAACTGGTCGATCAAGGAACTGCATCGGGAAATTCTGCTTTCAAAAACGTGGCAGCAGAAGAGTCTCGACAAGTCAGAAGCAAGAACCGTCGATCCAGAGAACCAACTTTACTGGAAGCAAAATCGGCAACGACTCGATTTCGAAGCGATGCGCGATTCCATGCTGATGATCTCCGGGAAAATTGATCTCTCCGTCGGCGGAAGACCAGTCAACATCGAAACGCAGCCGTTCCCGATGCGACGGACAGTCTACGCGCTCATCGACCGTAACAATCCATCCGGCTTGCTACGAACCTTCGACTTCCCTTCTCCCAACTATTCCAGCCCAGCCCGGTCAGAGACAACAGTCCCGCAGCAAGCACTGTACGGAATGAATTCAAGTTTTGCACAAGAGATGGCAACCGCGCTTGCCGAACGAGTTCGCAGCGAGAGTTCGTCTCCCGAAGAACACACCAGGAAATTGATTGAAATTGTCTATTCAAGAAGTGCAACGGATGGTGAAGTCGCAGTTCTTCAAGGATTCCTGAAAGGGAACAGACTCGACGAACTCGCCCAGGGAATCATGCTTTCGAATGAGTTCTTCTTCGTTGATTGATGTGGCACCTCCGGGGGCTTCTGCTTTTCGGGGCGCCCCGCCACTCGGCATCAAACAAACCGTCCCAAAACCCGTCTTGCTCCAAAATCCGGATTGAGCTAGAAAAAGGGAGGCATGATGCCTCAATCTCCATAGAAATGACAGCTGCAGGGACGCACGACGATGTCGTTTACGCTCGATGAATTTGCACAAAACCTTGACGGACAAGTCAGGGGTGATGGCAATTTGACCATCTCGGATGTTGCATCACTTGAAAATGCGACCAGTGCGGACATTTCGTATCTCGATTCAAATAAACAACTTAAGGCCGCTTTAGCATCTTCTGCTGCAGCGATTCTGACGACCGCTGAACTCGCTGAGACAGCACAGAAACGTGGCTGCCAGGTAACTCTCATTGTCGTTGATCAGCCACAAGCTGCGTTCATTGAGGTCATGCTTCGCTTTCGACCGATGCCGCCACGATCGACGATTGGGATCTCACCCAGAGCGATTGTCAGCGAGACTGCTGTTCTCGGAGAAGGGAGTAATCTCTTTCCGAATGCCTACATCGGCGAAAATGTGACGTTGGGGAAAAATTGCGAAGTGGGACCAGGCGCAGTGATTCAGGACGGTTGCACACTCGGTGATGATTGCATTGTCCATGCAAATGCAGTTTTGTATCGAAATGTCACACTTGGAAACCGCGTGATCATTCACGCCAACGCCGTTCTCGGAGCCGACGGATTTGGATATCGATTTGTCAACGGTGAATTCATTCGCATCCCACACACAGGGAGTGTGATTATTGAGGACGATGTTGAAATTGGAGCAGCGACAACGGTGGATCGAGGAATGATCGGTGCCACGGTCATCGGGAAAGGAACAAAACTCGATAATCAGGTCATGATCGCTCACAATTGTCAAATCGGAAAACACAACGTCTATGCATCACAGGTCGGGATCGCAGGTTCCTGTACCATCGGAGACTACGTTCAAATGGGTGGTCAGGCCGGAATTGTCGATCATGTGACTATTGGAACCGGAACAAAAATCGGTGGGAAGGCGGGCGTCGTTTCGAACCTTCCAGACGGAGGAGCGTATCACGGAATCCCAGCGGTCAACGAAAAAGAAGCAATTCGAAATCATTTCGGCATCCAGCGTCTGCCTGAACTTCGTCAACAAGTCAAGCAATTGTCCGAGCAACTCGCGGAACTTCAGCAGCAACAACCCACCACTGAGTCTGATCAACTCGAAATCAAATCGGCTGCTTAGTCAATCACACAATCCAACCTGAATTCTGGGTGGCACAAGAGACTCACCCAGCCTACTCAAACATTTCAAAAGTCTGTCCCTAAAGAATTATGTCGGAGTCGTACCGAGAACGAATTCTGCCACTCCTTCCTCGCATTGGAGACCGTATTGGTCTTATTGCAGCTTGGGGACGCTTTCCGATTGTCTTTGCCAAGATCGCTCAGGAGCAAGGGATTTCGGTTCAGTGTATTGGTATTGAAGGGATGGTTTCTGAAGAACTTGGAGACATCTGCGATCACTTTCAAACAGCACCTGCTGGTCGGATGGGCAAAGCGATTCGATACTTCCAGAAGCGCCGAGTGACTGAAGCCGTCATGGCTGGGAAAGTGGAAAAGCGGCGTCTCTTTGATCCATTCGGACTCTGGCGATTGTGGCCGGATTATCGAACATTGAATATTATGCTGCGAGCTGCCACCAATAAAAAGGACGACACACTTTTGTTGGCAGTACTTAACGAATTCGAAAAAGAGGGAATTCACTTCCGCTCCGCCTTGGATTTTTGCCCGGAGATTCTCGTGAAACATGGATTTTTAACCAAACGGCATCCTTCGACTTCGCAATGGAAAGACATTCACTTTGGCTGGGAAATGGCCAAGAAAATGGGTGATCTCGACATTGGCCAAACTGTTGTCGTTAACGACACAGCTGTCATTGCGGTCGAAGCGATTGAAGGAACCGATCAGTGTATCCGTCGCGCAGGGACTCTGTGTCGACGTGGTGGGATGACCGTCGTGAAGGTTGCCAAGCCAAATCAAGATATGCGGTTTGATGTCCCTACGATTGGCATTCAAACGATTCAAACCATGCGAGAGTCAGGCGCCCGAGTGCTGGCAATTGAATCAGAGATGACCATTATTCTCGATGACAAAGAGGTCGTCGGTCTCGCTGATAAACTGGGAATCGCCATCGTTTCTGTCAAAGCTGAAGAACTCAGACTCCGCGCAGTCGCGTGACGCTACGATGTTGTCACCATTCTCGATATCATCAGGGTTTTCTCTGAGGTTGTGACTTTTCTCGCGACTTCAGAAGTACCGATTTATCAAGCGAATTGGATGAACAATGTCACTCGAACTCATCGATGTGCGTAAAAGCTATCGAGAGCCAGGCGGGGCGGAATTACCCATCTTGAATATCTCCCACTTCACACTCGAAGAGGGAGAACAGGTTGCTCTCATTGGACAAAGCGGCGGAGGCAAAACGACGTTACTGAATGTCATTTCCGGACTCACACGTCCTGATTCCGGCAGAGTGATCATCGGAGGTCTGGATGTGACCGATCTCCCAGAGCCAGCTCGCGACCGATTCCGAGCCGAACGCATCGGCATCGTCTTTCAAACGTTCCACCTTCTACCAGCGTTCACCGCTCTTGAAAACGTTCTGCTTGGAATGGCCTTCGCTGGAAAACAAAGTCGTAAATACGCGACTGAATTGCTTGACCTGATGGGGCTCAAGGCAAGAATGAATCACAAGCCAGGACAACTCTCAGTTGGAGAGCAGCAAAGAGTCTCGGTCGCGCGGGCGCTTGCCAGTCGACCAAGACTGATGCTGGCGGACGAACCGACTGCGAGTGTTGACCTCGCAAATCAAGAAAACATCCTGAAACTGTTACAAGAAACATGCCGCGAGAAAAACGTGTCACTGCTTCTGGTGACACACTCTCAGGAAGTTTCCAGTCAATTTGAACGAGTCGAACAATTGAGTGATTTCAATCAGATTGAGGTGCACGCATGAATCTGGTCACAATTGCTTTCAAGAGTATGAAACACCGGTTGGTGCCATCGCTGCTGACAAGCCTCAGCGTTGCACTCGGCGTTGCGCTGATGGTTGCCGTGCTGATTCTGAACACTGTCGTCACAAAGATGTTTCAGGAAACCGGCAGCGGTTACGATCTTGTTGTCGGACCACAAGGGAGCGCGACGCAACTGATCCTCAGCACGATTTATCACATCGACAACCCGATTGAAAATCTTCCCTGGCGGTACTATCAGGAATGGCAGGAAGATCCTCGCGTCAAATATGCGATTCCCTTCAACATGGGTGACACGACAGAAGTGGGCAACTTCCCCATCGTCGGAACAACGCCGCAATACTTCATTACCGAGTATGCTCCTGATAAAAAGTTCCGCGTCGGTAAAAACGAGAACGGTCTCCGGGGAACTTGGGACGCCGTGATCGGTTCCGAAGTGGCGAAACGGAACGGCTGGAAGCAAGGAACGAAATTTAAAATGATTCACGCTGGTCAAGACGACCACGTTCACGAAGAAGAATTCACAGTCCAAGGGGTGTTGGCACCAACGGGAACTCCGAACGACCGCACGGCATTCGTTCATATTGATGGCTTCTTCATGATGTCCGACCACAGCAAACCTGTGCGAGATGCCATCAAAATGGAGGCGCAATTTTTTCGCGAGACTGAAGAACAGGTCACCGAACGACACAAAAAAGATATTGATGAAATCCTGCGGCATGAAGGAGAGTCCGACGACGAACACGCTCACCACAACCATGGGCCCACGCCAGACATACAGAAAGAGGTGACCAGCATTTTGCTCGTTCTAGAAGGAACGAGTCTTCAGCGAGCCAATCGAGCGTTAATAATTCAAGGAGAATTAAGAGAGGGACGACGCTCACAAGCCGCCAACCCAGTACAGATCATGGCGCGGCTCATTACCAATTTGGTGGGCAACATTCGTCTGGCGTTTTTGTATATGACCAGCCTGATTATTGTCGTCTCTGGAATCGGTATTTTTGTAAGCATTTACAACTCGATGTCCGACCGAAAACGAGAGATCGCCGTCATGCGAGCCTTGGGAGCACGCAGAACGACCGTCTTCTCACTGATCCTGATGGAGTCCGTTCTACTCTGCTTACTGGGCGGCATTTTCGGACTATTGTTCGGTCACGCAATCGTCTTCGTCGCCGCACCAATCATCGAAGCTCGAAGCGGACTGCTCATCGAATCGCTTGCCTTTACACCAGTCGAATTGATCGTAATTCCGATCCTCGTGGTGATGGCATCGCTGGTCGGTTTCCTGCCAGGATTGACGGCTTATCAATCGGACGTCGCAGAAGGACTGCAGAGTTAGAGAACCGTTCGAGTTGATTTCACACTTAGCCGTACACTTCAAGTGTACGGCTGAAGGAGATGCCCTAACTCTTATAGACCGACCACCAAAGGTGCCAGTCGCGTTCGTTGTAGCCGAATTGCTTGTTGGTAATTTCCTCGAGGGCGGTCAGAACTTGAGGGTTTTGAGTGTCGACTTTCACTGTGACCGTCCGCACGTTTTTAGGCGTCTTGTTGTATGGAATCACTCTGGCGC
>DAOUPA010000730.1 GCA_030626405.1 Planctomicrobium sp. | reverse complement strand
CCCGGCCCTGCCAAGTTCCATCGCGGCGACCCAGTCGGGACTCTTGAATGCCCTCGTCTGCCAACCTTCGGTTGTCGACTTCGTGCACTTCCAACTTTTATCAGAGTGAATGATGAGCGGCTCGCCGGATTCGAATTCAACTCGAACTGCACCGATCCAACCACCGGGGTTGGCTGGAACATCCGCATTACCATTGGTGATTGCTGCCGCGAGTTCATTCACACCCGGCCTTAGCTGACCGGTCAAGTCGGCACCGACTAATGCTGGATGTCCGCGACCGACACCAACGTGTGCGCCGTTCACATAAAAGGAAACTGCGTCGTCACCAGCAAAGAAGCAAATTGCTCGAACGATTCGTCGATCTTTCGGCAGCGTCAACTGACGGCGGAAGAATCGTGTTTCGACCGGGGCATCCACGGCGGCGTTGCCTTCCGGATACCACAACCAGTTCGCAGCTTTGAGATCTGTGATTTCAATTCCAGGGTCGTCTGTCTGGTTCATCCCGATCCACTTGGCCTTTTGCCACGCAGCTTGCGTCAGTAAGCCCATGGACCAGCGCGCCGCAGAACTCCAGTTAGAAACGTTTCCCTGTTCATCCCAAATGCGAACTTTCCACCAGCATTGAACTCGCGAGCGAAGCGGTTTTCCACCGTAAGTAACGAGATGAGATTGCTCCGAGGCAGTACGCCCTGAGTCCCAGAGGTCTCCGCGATTCTCTTTAAGCGATGCAAGATCGCTCGCTACGATGATTCGATATGCCGACTGCCGTTGATTTCGTTTCCCCGCAATTGTCGAAAGGAGTTTCCAACTCACACGTGGTTGAAGGTCGTCGATTCCCAAAGGATTCACGAGGTGTTCGCACCGCAGATCGGTCGCTTGCAAACTACCTTTTTTAGTATCTTCAGCAGAAGCAAGTTGCGAGAACCAACCGGAGGCGACTAGTGCAAATAGCAGAATTTTTGAGTGTTTTATCATCAGTTGAATTTCGATCTCAGAAAATCGCGAAACAGGATTGTCTCGGACAGGTTGTCGACTTCGTTGCAGTGTTCCCAGTCAATCCAGACGTATTCAACACCAACGTAGCCGGAGTAGGCTTCCCTCTGCATGACGTCGAGGACGTGTGCGTAATCGATGACGTTTTCACTAAACGAGCACTGCAACCGATCTTTGCGAGCACCACGAACATGAAAGTGCGAGGCGTGCGCCACGAGAGGCTCGATTTGTGAATCCGGCACGCCATCGCGCGTGAAATGCGTGTAATCCAGTGTGAGCGTCAGTTCAGGCACGGAATTCACCAGATTGAGTGCCGACTGAGGATCTGGCGCGATGGAACCGACGTGGGCTTCGACTCCAAACACAATCTCAGCTGCTTGAGATTGCTCGACACGCCAGGCGAGTTCGTCGTGGCAACGACCAAGCGAATCCGTCGCTGAATCGTCTTCAAACAGCACTCCTGGCAGCGCCGTGACATGCGGGGATTCACATTCGGCAGCGTAATCGAGCGTCCGCAGGAACCAATCGCGTGCTTTTCCGCGACGAGCAGCATCCGGATGATTGATCGCGAACGCTTTGAAGTCTGGGTCCATTTGTAAGAAGACATCGGCGATATTCAAGCCACGGTCGGCCACTTTTTGTTTCAACGTTTTCGCAGCCGATGAGTCTGCGAATTCAGAGGATGGAAACAAGTGTGACCGGCCTTCGAAGAGTCCAATGTCAACACCATTGAAACCGAGCATGGATATCAGATCGAGTGAGTTGTTGTGAGACAACAGCGGGAACGAGAAATCGGCACAGGCCAGTTGCAATGTCATGTATTGTCTCCCGAGTCGAGTGAATCGTCCGCCGTGTCCCACTCTGCGGCGGCAAGATAGCCGCCATCGACGACGATAGATGTTCCAGTCACACCGGCAGAGTCCTCGCACGACAAATACAGAATCGAACGCGCGATGTCATCGGGCTGCATCGCACGATTCATCGGCACACGACGAACACGTTGCCGGAGAATTTCGTCCGGGTCCGAAGCTGTGTTGAGATGCTCACGCAACATTGGAGTGTCTGTAATACCGGGGCTTACGCAATTGCATCGCAGCCCGATGGCTGCGTAGTCCAGTGCAATCGACTGAGTCAACGAAAGCACAGCACCTTTTGATGTCGTGTAGGCTGGAGTCGAACGCTGCCCAACGTGACTGCTGATCGAACCGACGTTGACGATGTAACTGCAATCTTTTTTACGCAAGTGTGGAAACGCATGAACGAGTGAAAAATAGATGCTCTTCACATTCACACCCATTAAATGATCCCAGTCCTCTTCAGCGTATTCGTGCAGCAAGCCAATATGAACGATGCCAGCAGAGTTGACCACAATGTCCAGTCCACCGAACTGCGCGGCTGTTGAATCAATGGATGCCTGTACTTGCTCACTCTG